>JAJZJF010000066.1 GCA_021810245.1 bacterium | reverse complement strand
AAAAAAATAAGTCCGGTGAAAACGCAAAAAGCCAAGACATAATTCATGATTGGTCCCGCCATGACAATCGCCACCCGGCGCTGCCAGGACTGGGAAAAATATTCATCCGGCTTTCCCGTTCCTTCAAACACGTCTTCTCCGGCGGGCTTGACATATCCGCCTAGCGGAAGAGCGCACACGGCGAAATGGGTTCCTTTTTTGTCGGTCACCCCAAAAAGCTCCGGCCCCATTCCAAAAGCGAACTTTTCGACCCGAACGCCGAGACGGCGGCAAACAAAAAAATGCCCGGACTCGTGAAGGAAAATGACAAGCCCAAAGGTAAAAACAATCGCGGCGGCGGATTGAAGAGTCGACAAGAGGTGAATCATCATAATTGGCGCGTTATCTCCTCCGCCTTTTGGCGGGCCCATTGATCAATTTCGACGACTTCGGAAAGACTCGGATGAGAATTTCTCGGCTTAAATTTTTTCATCGTCTTTTCAATTAAGCGGGGAATATCGGTAAATTTAATCTTGCCTCGGGTAAAGGCGTCGACGGCGACTTCATCGGCGGCATTTAACACCGCCTCAAGCCCTCCGCCTTTTCTGGCCGCTTCCGCCGCCAAGGAAAGACAGGGGAAGCGGCGGAAATCGGGCTTTTCAAAGGTGAGAGATCCTATCTCGGCCAAATTAAGCGGCTTAACGACTTGCCTTCCGCGATTGGGATAGGTCATCGCGTATTCGATGGGGAGCCGCATGTCCGGCAAGGACATCTGCGCCAAAACCGAGCCGTCCGAAAATTCAACCGCCGAATGGATTATGGACTGGTGATGAATGACGATTTCAATTTGGGAATAATTGAGTCCGAACAAATTCATAATTTCAATAGACTCAAAACCTTTGTTCATCAAAGTCGCGCAATCAAGGGTGATTTTTCTGCCCATTTTCCAGGTCGGATGCTTTAACGCCTCTTCGACGCTGACTTGACTCAAAGAGCCTTTTCTCCGGTAAAATGCCCCGCCCGAAGCCGTCAAGAAAACCCGGCGAATTATTTTGGAAAAAGGCTCTTTCCCCCCGCGCCTTTCCCGCTCGCCCTGAACGCATTGAAAAATAGCCGAGGGTTCGGAATCAACCGGAATGATTTTAGCCTGCCATCTTTCCGCCTCTTTCATGAACTGCCAGCCGGCCATGACCATCGGCTCTTTATTGGCCAAAGCGATTGTTTTTCCGGCCCGAATGGCGGCAAGCAGAGGCGCAAAACCCACGCCTCCCACCAAACTCGTCAAAACGATATCAACCTCGGGGTCGGAAGCCATTTGGACCAGACCCTCAACTCCTGAAGGAAGATATCGGCAAGAGCCGTTGAGGCGACCGCGAAATTTTTCGGAAGCCTCGGAATCAAAAAGAGAAACCAAGGAAGGCTTAAATTTTTTAGCCTGTTTAAGCAACAGCTCCGCGTTTGAGTGCGCGGCAAGCCCGGCCACGCTTAACTCGCCGGAAATTTTAGAGACCACATCCAAGGCGTTGACGCCAATAGAGCCTGTCGAACCTAAAATAGCGACTCGTTTCATTTTAATATCAACCAATAATAAACCGCTGGGGCGGCCAGAAAAAAAGAATCAAAACGATCTAAAATTCCTCCGTGGCCCGGCAAGAGAGCGCCGGAATCTTTCGCTCCCAAGGCCCTCTTAATCATAGATTCTGCC
Source organism: bacterium (assembly GCA_021810245.1). GTDB lineage: Bacteria > Elusimicrobiota > Elusimicrobia > UBA1565 > UBA9628 > JAKAQV01. The sequence continues at coordinate 8,584 of JAJZJF010000066.1, read as the reverse complement.
AAATCTGATAGCTGTCCCGCTACAGAAATGATGATGCCAACTCCCAACGCCTTGACAAGGCTCATCTGAGCGGGATAAAAATAATAAAAGCCGTAGGCGACGCCTAAAGCGGTTAAAGATCCGGCAATAGAGCCTTCCCAGGTTTTTTTCGGGCTTAAAGCCGATAGCTTATGCCGGCCCAATAATCGCCCCGCCGCATATGCCGCGGAATCCATCGCCCAAATCGCGACAAACAGAAGAAAAGTCAGGCGCTCGCCATTAGAATTTAAGCCGCGAATCAAAGCCATGTAAGGCGGCAAAAGACCCAGCCACAAAACCCCAAACAAGGTCAAAGCCGCGCGATCAAGCGAATAGCGCGTGGCGGAAGAACTCATTTCTCTAAGGAAGATAACGGCCATCACCGCGAAAATCCCAAAAGAGGTCGAACCGCCTAATACTTGGTTGATGGCGAGAAAGCTTCCTAAAATAACGCAGCTTAGATTCTGAACCGGGCGCTTAGCCAAACTCAGCAATATTTCATACTCATAGAGACAAAGAAAGGATACGATGATCGTAAACAAGGAAAAAGTCATTCCGCCCAAATGAATCAGAATGATCAACGCGGGTAGGCCGACAGAAATCGTCAAAAGCCTTGGCAAAAGCATTTCCTAGAGCCCTCCAAAACGCCTTTGACGAGACTGATAATCGCGAATCGCCAATAAGAGGTCCTCGCGCTTAAAATCAGGCCAAAGAACGGGAGTTACATAGATTTCCGCATATGCGATTTGCCAAAGAAGAAAATTCGAGACGCGGTTTTCCCCCGAGGCGCGAATTAGCAAGTCGGGATCGGGAATACCAGCGGTATAAAGAGAATCTGAAATATCTTTTTCCGAAACGATTTTTTTCCCTTGCGAAATCAGTTTATTGACCGCGTCGGTGATTTCTTGTCTGGAGCCGTAATTGATAGCCAGATTAAGGATAAGCCCGGTGTTTTTACCGAGGAACTCAACCGAACGAGCCAATGATTTTTGAAGATTGGGCGGAAGAGCTTCGATTTTTCCCGAAATTTTAAGGCGCACGTTGTTTTTTGCGAGTTCAGGCGTCTCTTTTTCGAGGGCGCGTCCGAGAATTCCCATGAGATCGCTGATCTCTTCCTTGGGCCGCCGCCAATTTTCAGTGGAAAAAGAGTAAAGAGTCAAAACCTCTATTTTTAAATCCGCGCAAGCCCGGACAATTTCTCGAACAGATTCAACCCCGGCGTTATGCCCCATCGCGCGGGGGAGATTTCTTTTTTTAGCCCAACGCCCGTTTCCATCCATGATGATGGCGATATGCTTGGGTAGAGAAGCCGGGTCTAAAACCTCAGCAGGAGATTTCTCTAAAGTCTTTTTTTTGCGGGAGAAAAGAGAATTTTTCCAAAACGCCGTCCTAGTTGTCATTCGGACCTTATTGGCCTCAAGCCATCAATCAGATAGTGGAAATTTCCTGCTCTTTGGCCACCGTCTGTTGGTCTACTTTTTGAATGTATGAATCCGTTATTTTTTGGATACGCGCTTCGAGGGCTTTGACGTCGTCTTGAGAAATTTCCTTGGCCTTTTCCGCCTTGCGAATGAGATCCAAAGCCGCGTGGCGTTCATTGCGGACGGCAACGCGAAATTCTTCTCCCAATTTTCGGGCCAGCTTAATTAAGTCTTTTCGCCTTTCTTCAGTCATCGCCGGCAAGGCTAGACGAAGCATTTTCCCGTCGTTTTGCGGCAAAGTCCCCAAATCGGCCTTCTGAATGGCTTTTTCAAGATCGCTTAAAACCGAGGGATCCCAAGGGCGAATTTCAAGCACGCGGGCTTCGGGAACGGAAATTGCCGCTACTTGTTTGAGCGGAACGGCTTGGCCGTAATATTGGACCTTGACGCTTTCAAGAATCAAGGGGTTGGCTCTTCCAGTGCGCATAACTGAAAATTCCTTAGCCAATTTCTGAAGGCGCTCCTTCATCGCCTCTTCCATCTTGACCAGAACTGAATTCACCGCTTCTGTCACCGGCATACTTTTCTCCTATTCTTTAATCAAGGTTCCTACTTTTTTCCCGCCTACGGCCAAAGCGATATTGCCTTTTACATGAAGATCAAAAACGAGAACCGGCATCTGGTTTTCCATGCAAAGAGTCAGCGCCGTCGTATCCATGACCTTAAGGCGGTCGCGAATAGAATCCATGAAGCGCACTTCATCAAGGCGCTTGGCGTTTTTATTTTTTTTGGGGTCATCGGTATAAACGCCGTCAACCTGAGTCGCTTTAAGTAAAGCCTGGGCTTCGATTTCAACCGCGCGCAAAGCCGCCGCCGTATCGGTCGTGAAATACGGGTTGCCGGTCCCGCCGGCAAAAATAACCACCCGGTTTTTCTCGAGATGGCGAATGGCCCTTCTTCTGATATAAGGTTCGGCCAGCTTTGATATTTCAATAGCCGTTTGAACGCGCGTTGGAATATGCAAATCTTCAAGAGCGTCTTGAAGCGCCATCGCATTCATCACCGTGGCCAGCATTCCCATGTAATCCGCGGTAACCCGTCCAATGGCCTCGCCCCGGTTGGCTCCCCGCCAAATATTGCCGCCGCCCACGACGATTCCCATTTGAATGCCCTCATCGTAAGCCTTCTTAATTTCTTGGGCAATCCAAGAAAGTTCCGAAGAATCAATTCCGTGCTCGCCTTCTTTGCACAGAGACTCTCCCGAGAGTTTGAGAAGAACCCGGCTATAACGGGTTTCTGCGCCCTTTAAAGGGGCGGCGCTTGTTTGAGAGGTTGAGTCAGTAGATGAGGACTTCATTCCCCCAGCTGATAGCGGGCAAAACGAGTCACTGAAATTTCAGCGCCCAATTGAGTCGCCGTCTCTTTAATCATCTGAGCAATCGAGGTCTTGTTGTCTCGAATGCTGAGTTGTTCAAGCAAGCACAAGGACTGATAGAAGAGCTTGTTAATTTTGCCTTCCACGATTTTGGGAATCGAGGCTTCGGGTTTGCCTTCTTTCTTTAGCAATTCGGTATATATCTCTTTTTCTTTCTCGATTTCCGTCTGAGGGACATCCGTTTTGGAAAGATATTTCGCGGAAGAACCCACGATTTGAAGTAAAAGCTCTTTGGCTAGGACAGAAACCTTTTCGGAAGACGCGATTGCATCAGTCGAAAAAGATAGCTCAATTAAGGCTCCTTTTTTAGCCCCGAGATGGATGTATCCCGCAATCAGGCCGTGCCCCTTAACGGAAAAGCGCTCAAAACGGCGCAATTGAATATTTTCCCCCAGTTTTTGAAAAACCGGCTGGATAAGAGGAGATGCCTGGGAGATCTCGCTTATTTCTCCGGAAGCGAATTTTTCCGCCAAAATCTGAGCCAAAGACTGAAACTCGGCGGTTCGGGCGACAAAATCAGTTTCGCTGTTAAGCTCAATAAGAGCGCCCGATTTTCCTGAAACGGCATATGCCACCGCCCCTTCCTTGGTCGCGCGGCCCGATTTTTTAGCCGCATCGGAGAGGCCTTTTTTCCTTAAAACCGTCAAGGCTTCTTCAAAATTCCCATTGGTCTCCGTCAAAGCTTTTTTACAATCGCTAATTCCCGCGCCGCTTTTCGCGCGAAGCTCAATAATCAATTTGTTTAGATCCATGGTTGTCGTCATTTAAGCCTCCGGCACTGTTTGCGTGGCCTCTTCCGAAACCATGCCATCCGCGCCCATTGAAACTCCCTCTTCTGAAGCGGTCTCGGACTCAAGCATTTCTTTTTCAGCGCCCTCGACGCTTGCCGAATCCTTGGCGGAGCGTTCGGCGCGCCCCTCCAAAATGGCATCCGCCATCAGGGAACAAAAAAACTTAATCGATCGGGCCGCGTCGTCATTGCCGGGAATTGGATAGTCAATCAAATCCGGATCGCAGTCGGTGTCGCAAACGGCGACGACGCTGATATTCAAGCGTTTAGCTTCGGCGATAGAAAGCTCTTCCTCAACCGGATCCACGACAAAAATAACGTCGGGAAGCTTGTCCATATTGCGGATTCCCGCCAGATTTCTGCTCAATTTGCTCATTTCTTTAGAGAGTCTGGACGCCTCTTTTTTGCTGATGACCTTAAAGAGTCCATCAGTTTGCCACTTCTCAAGCTCTTCAAGCCTCTTGACGGATTTTCGCAAGGTCGAAAAATTCGTCAGCGTTCCGCCCAACCACTTTTCGGCGGCATATGAAGCCTGCGCCCGCTGAGCTTCGGTTTTAATGATTTCCTGGGCTTGCTTTTTAGTTCCGACAAAGAGGAAGGTCTTTCCCTCGGCCGATTGATCTTTCACGAAAGAATAGGCTTTCTTGATTTCTTTCACCGTCTTCTGTAAATCGATGATATGGATATTATTGCGCGCGCCGAAAATAAAGCGCGACATCTTGGGGTTCCAGCGCCAGGTTTGATGTCCGAAATGGACGCCGGCTTCAAGCAAGGACTTCATTGGAATGTTATTCACCTATTCTTTACCTCTCCTATAATTTAATCGCTGTCTCAACAATCTTTCATTATTGTAACAAATAAAACGCCAAAATTTTCCCCTCTCCGCTTTTATGTAGAATAAGCGGGATGCCCAATCGCCCATATTTTCGCTTCATGGCCATAGCCGTCCTGTCTTTTCTCTGCGCCTGTTCTCGTTGGGCCAAGATGGGCGTCGTTTTGACTCCGCCCCACAAGCTCAATTTAGCCATTCTCCCCATTCAGTTTTCCGTCAAAATATCCAAGCGCAAGGAAATTGAGGACGTTCCAAAAAACGAACAAAAGCTTTCCTCTATAAAGGAATCCTCGCTCGCCCAAGCCAAGGTCCAAGCCGCCAGCCAAGAGATGACCCGCTACTTAGAGAAGCGCCTTTCCCAAAGCTATTTCTTTAACATTATCCCTTTGAGCGACAAAATCCCCTTCGTTCATTTCCAACTGCCGACTTCCTCTGCCGCCTGGCAAGAGTTCAGCCAAACCGCCGGCGCCTCCGTTTTTCTTCAGATTCAAGTGGAGGGCTACGGGCACATTAAAAAGTCTTGGCTCTTCTACCTGCTTGGAACGGGCGCCATAGAAGGAATCGTTCAAGGCGTCGCCGTTTCGTTTGCCGTCGACCGCAATCAGCAATGGATAGCGGTCGGAGTCGGAGTCGAAGAGGCGGCCCAGGAAACGGCGGAATGGCTGGGAGGGACTTATCTTTTCGACCGCTTTTTTACGCCGGTCATTTTAAAAGCGCGTTTGATTAATGGGCATACCGGAAAGGTTTTTTGGTCTAAAACGACGATGGGAACCTGGGCCAGAGCGGATTTAAAAAAATTCCCAAAATCCGAAAGAAGCAAAAAACAGATTCGACTCAAAGCCGTTTCAGAAGCCGCCCTGAGAGAATTGGCCAAGGACATCGAAAAGGCCGCAGCAAAAAATGAAAGATTGTAAAAGCGAAAATTTATATAATCTTATTTAAATGGGACAAGAACCATTAGCGAATTTCAGGGTAGCTCTGCTCCCTTCAATATCTCCTCAAATAAGCGAAATTGCACGTCCGCTCAAAAAACGGGGCTATGAGATTAAAAATTTTTTCTTTCAAAAAGGGATTTCCCCCTATTCACAAATTAAAACTTTCTCGCCCCATTTGTTGATCTGGATTGCCTCGTCTCAGAGGTTTAAGGAATTGGCTGCTTTAAAAAATCTCGACGGCATTAGGGCTTTACCCCTTCTCTGCGTTCAATCTTCAAAATCCGCAAACGGATTGGCCGCCTGCCTTGACGCCGGGGCAGATGATGTTGTCCATTATCCCTTCGACGAGAGAATTCTCGTGGCCCGCGCGGAAAATCTTATTCGCCGAGAATTAAGGAACGGGCGCATTCAAAATGCCTCCAAAGCGACGATTGAAAGCGGAAAAATTTACGTTGATCTTCTCGCGCGGGAAGCCAGATTGGGAGACAAGCCTCTCCCCTTGACCCGCTTTGAGTTCGATCTTTTGGCCTTTCTTTTAAAAACCGAGGGCGAAGCTGTCGAACGCAAGAAAATTCTAGCCGAGGTGTGGAAATACCCCGAGGACGTTCAAACGCGCACCTTGGACAAACACATCGAAACCCTGCGAAAAAAATTAGGGTCCGATGCTTCGCGTCTCTCAACAGTTCACGGGTTAGGCTACCGCATCGTCCCCCCCCCACCCGGTATACCCCTACGCTCGAACAACAACGTCTATGCCTCATGGCGATGAGCGCAAATTAGGAGCGTTTAAAGAAAGATCCCTCACGGCAAGACGCTATAGATAAATAAATCTTCCGCTTGAGCGCACAGATAATGAAAGGAACAATTATGAATAGAAAAAAGATTGTTTATGCAGTCTTACTTATCACATTTGGCGTAATCTCTCTTTACGCCCAGATTCCAGGCCTCATCAACTTCCAGGGAAAACTGTTAGACACCAGCAATAATCCCAAAAATGGGACGTTCAGCATGGTCTTTTCTATTTATAGTGTTGCGACTGGCGGCTCCGCTTTATGGACCGAAACCCAGCCCAGCGTTTCCGTCACAAACGGAGTCTTCTCAGTTCAACTTGGAGCCGTCACGCCTATTCCTCAAAACGTCTTTGTCAGTTCTCCCACTTATTTAGAGGTGGATATCGCCGGTCAAACCGGAAGCCCCAGACAAGAGCTGGTGACAAGCCCTTACGCTTTTTCTTCGGGACAAGCCGACACCGCAACCGTCGCCCTCAACGCCCTGAATCTTATACCGGGAAATAACAATTATATTCAGAACACACAAAGCCTTCAATCCGGCGCGGTTTTCTATGTTTCGAGCGCGACCGTCGGCGGACCTTTTGTCGCGACTGGAACCGTGAAACTGGGAAGCGCGGCTGGCGCAGTAACGATCAGCAGCAATACGACAATTGCCGGAAATCTCACCGCGACTGGCGCGGGGCCTCACTCTTTTACAGGGAATGTAATCATCGGAGGAAACGCCCAAATTAACGGTAGAAATCTCAATGGTTCCGGCGGCACAAGCCGCATTGTCTTGGGAGATCCCCTGACGATTAACGCTCCCAACACCGGAATTACCGTGCCCAATGGCCAGCCGGGAGTGATGTTTAGCACCAGCGTCTTTTTTAACGGAACCCCCAACGGAGACAATTATATCGCCTATCCGTTTACCGCTCAAAATACGATCGCTTTCGGAAACGCCGTTCTCTTAAGCGGCGGCGGCGTTGAAGTCAGCGCCACCAGCCAAAGTGCCGCGGCCGCAGGCTTTGCCGTTACCTCGGCAAGCGCCGGTCAAACAGTCTGGGTTGCCTTGACTGGTATTTTTGGAGAAGCCGTCTCTGGGGGAAGCATCTCCATTGGATCCCTTGTTTGCACATCATCAAACGCGGCTGGTCAGGTCGCAGCTTGTGGCGGTGGTGGTGGCCCCGGCGGTAGCGCTACAAACGGCGCTCCAATCGGCAAGGCGATCACTGGAACCACCGGAGCGGGGCAAACTTTCTCGGTTCTGATTTGGCAGGGAAACTAAAAAGGAAAAAGGGGACAGTCCCCTATCTCCCATTTGCGAATTTAATTTCGCATTAAATTCGCGAGACTTTTTTCATAAAAAGCGGCATACTTCCTAATACGCGCGCGCGATTTAAATTAATAGAATTTACAAAGCCGATGAGCCAACGAGAGAACTTTTTATTGTCGCTCGCTTTTTTATTTTTCTTTGTCGTATTTTCCATTCCGCAGCGGGCTTTGGCCGGAGATCCAATCGACACCGCGTCAAATGCGATCATTCGCAATGCGCTCAATCAATCCGGAAGCACGGTTAGTTTCACGAGCTCCCAACTCAACGATAATTTAGGCGAACTCTCGGGATCAACCATTTCCTTTACCGGTTTTCAGCTTTTTCCAGGACTCCTCCAAATTAACTCTTTTCCGGGGCCTGTCTCCAACTTTTCAGCCGTCGCCATCTCCAGCATAACCGCGCAATTAAATTGGGATGCTCCAGGAATTGACGGTTCCTTGGGGACTTTGCCCAGCGGCAGTAGCTATCACATTCAATATGCAAGCGCCATTCCCAATTGGGATTATTCAAACGCTCAAATTGCAATCTCAACCGGCGGGGTGAGTCCCGGCGACGCTCAAGGATATCCAATTTCCGGGCTTTTGCCCAATACAACGTATTTTTATGGACTTTGGACCGAGGATCCCTTTGGAAATTTAAGCTATCTCTCCACTGGCGCGGTGGTGGCGACTCTTCCTCAACCCATCAATTCTCTCAGCTCGAATTTTTTAATGGTGGGAAACAGTTCCTCAACCGTTGCCTGGACGGCCCTGCTTGCGGCTCCCTCTTCGGCGACCTCGGAAGGCTACGAACTCGACGCCTCGACCGCTTCTGATTTCTCGGGAACCATCCTCTCTTCCGTCACTACCAGCGTTTTTGATTCAACCCTGACTGTCTCAGGACTTAACCCTGATACCACCTATTACTTCCGCGTCGGATCTCTCAACTGGAATCAAGCCCCGGATTTTGTTTCCGTGGGTTCAACCGTGACCTCTGCCGCTTCCCCCGCCCTGGTGAGTCCCCCATTTACCATGGTCGGAATTACCTCTACCACCGTTCAATGGGGAA
>JAJZJF010000008.1 GCA_021810245.1 bacterium | reverse complement strand
TCCACGCGGCGGTTTCTCAAAAAGTTTCCGATTCCATATCGGATAAGATTAGCGGTTTTACCCGCCTCTTTGACGGCTCAAAACTTGCTCCGGCCTACGCGAAAACCAGGGCCTCTTCCTTTAATTTTGCCGCGCGCAAGAAATTTGTCCTTAAAAATTATTTATCCCAAGCCTCCAGCCCCAACTCCTCAGGCGTAGCTCAAGCCGAGCCACCTGCGCCTAACTCTAACAACGATGGAGCGGTGCTCGAAACCGCTATTCAAAGAGCGCTCAATGAGGCTCAAACCGTCAGCTTCATGATCAAAAAAATGGGCGTTTATCAAAGCGCTCAAGATGTTGTCAGGGATTTAAAGACCGATCCTAGCGGGGTAGACTCAGAAGCCTTGGGAAATCTATCGATGACCGCCGGCAGCATCGCGGGAGAGGCTAAAAATGTATTGATTCCCGCCGTTGCGAATATCATTGATGTCGCGAAGGGTTTAGAGGGAAAAAACGTTCAAATAGACGCGGCGAAATGGGCGCAACTAAAAGAAGCCGGACAAGCGGCGGCGCAAGACTTAAAGGATATGTCTGTCGTGAGCGCTCAAATCGCGGACGCCTTGTCAAACAACAAGGCTTCTTCCGATGATATCGCGGCGTGGAAAACGCTGTCTTCCGCTTTTGCGGACAGCTCGACGAGTCTTTCTGCCTCCCTTGAAAAAGTTTTCTCGCCCGACGCTCTCTCAGGGAAAAAGGAGTCTTTGGCGAACGCCCAAGACTCCTCCCTAGGAAAAATCGCGTTCGCCGTTTCGTTTATCGCTTTAATGATCGCGGCGTCTCATCTGGCCCCCTTGGCCGTCGTCGGAGTCATTTTGGGAGCGGGTATCGGCGCGGCCATGACGCCCAAGGGACAAGATTCATCTGTCAATATGCTCGTGGGAATGTTTCTCGGCCTTGGAATCGGCGCGATGCTTGCCCCGGCGACGGCCCACGCGGCAACTATGGCTCTTTCATACAGTGACGCCGCGGCGCCGCATTTGCTCAACTGGATGGGCAAAGGAGCGCTGGCTGGAGGCATTATGGGAGCGATTTATAGTTTCGTGGACTCTTTTAGCAATAATGAACAGAAAAAGATTCCCGCGCCTCTCTTGGCATGGCACACGTTTATTTCTGGAATCTCAGGCTCCGGCTTAGGCGCTGTTTTAGGCATGATCGTCGGAGCGTTCGCGGCGATTCTTTGAAATCGAATTTTCCCCGCGCTTCTTAGGTCCAAGCCCTTGTTTGTGGCGTTTCTTCCTTTTTGATACCATAGTTCAGTTCGCATAGATAAGAGAGGCTTTTATGATTCGATTTGGAACATCCGGCTGGCGAGCCGTCATCGCCGATGAATTTAATTTCTTCAACGTGCGGAAAGTCGCCTCCGCCCTGGCCAATCATATTAAAGAAAACACCGAATATGGGGTTTTGAGCGCGGAATATAAATCTTTCGTGGGTGGAAATTCCCTGCCGCGGTTGCCCTTAGTCGTCATTGGTTTTGACGGGCGGTTTCTCTCGGAGGAATTCGCCCGCGAAGTCGCCGGAGTATTCGCGCTCGAAGGCATAAAAACGATTCTCGCCAACGCCGATACGCCGACTCCGGTTGTCGGGCACGCCATTCTCTCCCACAAGGCCGTGGGAGGCGTGGTCATTACCGCTTCACACAATTCTCCGCAATACAACGGGTTTAAGTGGATGCCATTCTGGGCCGGTTCAGCCCCGCCGGATGTGACCAGCGACATTGAGAGAAGACTTGAACTCATCCAAAGCCACGATATAAAAGTCATGTCTTTTGAAAAGGCCCTTCAGGAAGCCTGGACAGAGACCTCTGATTTTAGAACCTCCTATTTTAAGCATATCTCATCCATCATCGACATCAACGCAATAAAAAAAGCTCGTCTCAAGATAGGAGTTGACGCAATGCACGGCGCCGCCCGGCATTACCTGCGCCCCTTTCTGGAAAATTGCGGAGTCGCCGTCAGCGCGCTTCATGAAAACCGCGATGTACTCTACAATGGACATTCCCCGGAGCCGGCTCCGGAAAATTTGTCGGAATTATCCGGCTTAGTCAAAAAAAATCGCCTTCATCTGGGGCTTGCCTGCGATGGGGACGCCGATCGCTTTGGAATCTTGGATTTTGGAGGAACCTGGATTTCCGCCAACGAAATTTTGGCCTTGGTGCTCGAACATTTAGTCTCTAATCGCGGAATGAAAGGAAAAATCGCGCGTAGCGTGATGACTTCTCATTTTGTCGACGCGGTCGCGAAATCCCACAGCCTTGATATCCGCGAAACTCCGGTGGGTTTTAAATTTATTGGCGAATTGTTAAGAACGGGGCAATACCTTTTAGGCGGAGAAGAATCCGGCGGACTAAGCATCCGCAATCATGTTCCCGACAAAGACGGAATTTTAGCTTGTCTCTTGGTCGCCGAAATGGTCGCTATTGAGAAAAAATCCATAACGGAATTGCGCAATCGGCTTTTCAAAAAAGTCGGGGCTTTCCACAATACGCGAATTAACTTTCATATGCCGCATTTAAGAGAGCGCCTAGAGCTTGAAGATCGCCTCCACACCAAACCGCCTCTTGACTTGGCGGGGGGGTCGGTCTGGAGAATTGACGAATCGGATGGATTTAAATTCATCCTCAGAGACGGCAGCTGGCTGGGTCTTCGCCCCTCGGGAACCGAGTCGGCTTTTAGAATTTATGCCGAGGCCTCAACCTCCCAAAAACTCGCCGCGTTAATTGGCGCCGGAAAAAATCTCCTAAGTAAAAAGCAATAAGCCCATGAAAAATCTATCCATCAAATCGATCAAGGCTCGTCAAGTTTTTGACTCCCGAGGCCTTCCGACTTTGGAAACCGATATCGTCCTGGAAGACGGCTCGTTTGGACGCGCGATGGTTCCTAGCGGAGCGTCCACAGGAACTCACGAGGCAGTCGAGCTTCGCGACGGCGACAAAAACTATTTCCACGGAAAGGGGGTCAACAAAGCCCTCCACTCTGTCAATGAGGAAATCGCCTCCGCGATCAAAGGGAAAAACGCAGGCGATCAGAAAAGCCTTGATGAGGCCATGATCAACCTTGATGGAAGCGCCAATAAATCGAAATTGGGCGCCAACGCGATACTCTCTGTTTCTCTCGCCGCTTCTCGCGCCGCCGCCGCGTCTCTCAAGATTCCACTTTACCGCTATATCCGCGAAGCTTTCAATCTTAAACTTAACTCATGGATTCTTCCGACCCCGATGCTCAACGTCATCAATGGAGGCAAGCATGCCGACAGCGGGCTTAACATTCAAGAATTCATGCTGGTTCCAACCGGAGCCTCTTCATTTTCCGAAGCCCTCCGAATGGCGTCTGAAACCTATCAGACTCTTAAGAAAATCCTGGCGTCTAAAAAATTATCCGTCGGCGTTGGAGATGAAGGCGGCTTTGCCCCCCACATCAAGACTCATGAAGAGGTTTTGGGTTTGCTGTCAGACGCCATCCTCCAATCAGGATACGAGGGAAAAATTAAGATCGCCTTGGACGCGGCGGCCAGCGAATTTTGCGAAGATGGGAACTACACCTTTGAGTCAAAAACTCTCAGCGCAAGTGAGATGACCGCGCGCTACAAGGGCTGGATTGAAAAATACGGGCTCATTTCGCTGGAAGATCCTCTCTCGGAAGACGATTGGTCCGGCTGGAAAGCCCTCACGGCGGAATTGGGATCTAGATGCAAAATTATCGGCGATGATATCTTCGTGACCAATCCTCAACGCTTGGCGAAGGGCATCAAGGAAAACGCCGCCAACTCAATTTTAATTAAGCTCAATCAAATTGGAACGCTCACCGAAACGGTTGAAACCGTCCTTCAAGCCCAGAAAGCCGGGTTTTCCTGCGTAATCTCTCATCGTTCGGGGGAAACGGAAGATTCTTATATCGGCGATTTGGCGGTCGCCTTAAACGCCGGAGCCATTAAATCGGGGGCTCCCTGCCGCTCGGAACGCCTCTCCAAATATAACCAACTTATTCGCATCGAGGAAGAATTAGCGGATCAATCAATTTATTCGGGTCTCGCTCCGTTTAGAATGAAAGCTGTCGCATAAATTCCGCTTTCTAAAATTATCGGGGGAGGGCTTGTACGCTTGCCGGATTTCAGATGTCTTACAACGCAAAAAAATATAAACTCAATAAAAGCTGGAAGCGTTGGGCGTGGATCATCCTCTTTATCGCCATTTTTTTTGTCAACCGGGGTTTTCGCCTCTTAACCCGAAATTGGCTGGAACTGCATAAAGTTAACGCGCAGAAAGCCCTGCTTTCCAAGGAAATTCAAGATAAGACGCGAGAGCTTAAGGAATTGTCCGACCCTTCGGTTTTGGAACTAAAAGCGAGGAAGGAATTAGACTTCATCAAAAAAGGAGAAATCGAGTATCGCTTCACCCCTCCCAATAATTCTTAAAATCATACTATGCATCCTGTTCTTCTGTCTTTAGGCCATTTCCGAATCTATAGTTATGGCGCTTTAATCGCCTTGGGCGGGGTCTTTGCGACCATCTTCTGGCTTAAACATTGGAAGCCCATGGGGCTTAAAAGAGAAGACGATGTCTGGATACTGGTCAACACCTTGATTATCTCCGGCTTTCTCGGGGGGCGCATTCTCTATGTTTTTCAATATGATCCCTGGTTCGGGCGCGCGTTTTTTAGCGATCTTTTTTCTCTTAATCGCGGCTTCTGCGTCATGGGGGCGATTTTAAGCGTTATCCTGGGAATTTACCTCTACGCGAGATTTCTCAAACTGCAATTTTTAAGGACGCTCGATTATGTCTGTCAAGCCGCTCCTCTCTGGCACTTTTTTGGACGCCTGGGATGTTTTTCCGCAGGATGTTGTTATGGAATCCCGACCGCAAAGCCCTGGGGCGTTAAATTCACCAATCCCCAGTCCTTAGTTGAGCGCGATCTTTTGGGAATTCCCATTCACCCCACCCAACTCTATGAAGCCTTTGGGGAATTGGGGATATTCTTTATTCTCTATTTTTTCTTTCTCAAGCGCCTGGAAAGCGGCAAGATTCGTCCCGGAGTTTTAAGCGCGGCCTATATTGGCGGCTACGGGGTTTTAAGATATATTCTTGAATTCTATCGCGGAGACGCTTTGTGGATGTCAAGCCTGCCAATGACCCAGGTCCAAGCCTTTTGTCTGATTCAAATAGTGATCGCCGGAATTATTCTTTGGAGGACTCGCCATGCATCCCATTCTGCTTAACCTCGGCTTCATCAAAATCCCGACCTACGGAGTTTTAGTCGCCTTGGCCTATATTTCTGCTGTCTTTTGGGTGAAGCGCAAAATCTCGAAAATGCCCGGCATGACCGAGGAAAAGTTTTGGACCTTGATTTACGGAATTTTTTTTGGAGCCATCCTCGGGGGTAAACTCCTTTTTATTTTAGTTGAGTGGAACGCGTTTCGCTCCGGCGAACTGAACTTTTTTAGAGATTTCCGCTATGGCTTCGTTTTCTACGGCGGGTTTATCGGTGGAATCGCCGCCGCCATTTTCTTTTTAAAGCGCTTTAAAATTCCATTTTTGCCTTCAGCCGATTACTTCGCATCCGCCTTGCCTTTGGGGCAAGCCATCGGACGCTGGGGATGTTTGGCCGCCGGTTGTTGCTACGGAAAACCCACGCAACTTCCCTGGGGAGTGCGCTTAGGCGGAAGCCCGGCCAGCGTCACGCCTCCGGACCTGTGGGGAATTCCCTTGCACCCGACCCAACTCTACGAATCCGCGGCGGATTTCTCCATTTTCCTTTTTATCTCGTTTTGGCTGATTCCGCGCATCGAAAAAAAAGAAATCAAGCCCGGGACCGCGTTTTGGACCTATATGCTGACCTACGCTTTCGCGCGCTTTTTAATTGAGTTTGTCCGCGGAGACGATCGCGGATGGTCTTTTATGTCCTTATGGGTGTCGCAATGGGTCGCTTTGGGATGCTTTTTAGCCGCCCTCATCGCGCTCGCTAAAAACGGAATTAAAACCCAAAATGTCTGAGGCGCGCTCTTTTACTTTTATCTGTGAAACTCCGGGTCTGAGACTTGACCGTTTTCTCGCCGCCCGCCTGACTGATTATTCACGCACCGTCTTAAGAACCTTCATCGAAGACGGAAAGGTATTAGTCGACGGCCGCGCGCAAAAACCCAATTTCAAACTCAAGAGCGGAGAGAAAATTGAGGCTTCTTTTTCGCTTAACTCCTGGCCTTCTATTAACGCGGAAGACTGGATTCTCCATGAAGACCGGGACATCATCGTCATCAATAAGCCCACGGGAATCATCATGCATCCGTTAAACAACTCCTGGCTCAACAATCCCGAAACCGTTCTCTCGGAAAAAGAGCCCAGCATCGCCGGAATTTTCTACCACTTAAGGCCCCAAATCGCTAAAAAGAAAGTCTCTAGACTCGGAATCGTTCACCGGCTCGATCGACAAACCAGCGGAGTTCTTCTGCTCGCCAAAAACGAGGACGCCGAAAAAAATCTGCGCCGACAGTTCAAGGAGCATCTCCTTCAAAAAACATATCTCGCGATTACCAGGGGAAACCCCCGGCAGAAACGCCTGCGGGTGACAGCCCCTATTGGTCACGCCGGGATGTCCCGCAATTTTGTCGCCACCCCATTTGGAAAACCCGCCGAAACGGGATTTAAAATTTTAAAATCCGCGCCTGATGCCGCCTTAATCGAAGCTCGCCCACTGACCGGAAGAACGCACCAAATTCGCGCGCATTTAGCATTTGCGGGATACCCGGTCGCCGGCGATTTTCTCTTTGACAAAGGATCAGAATCTCCCGCGCCGCCAAGACTGATGCTCCACGCCTTTGAGATCGCCCTCTCTCATCCGCGCGCCCGCAAAAAGGTTTCGTTTCGCGCGCCGATTCCCGATGATTTTAAAGATTTCTGGAAGCTCTGCCTCAAAAAAAAGGACAAAAGCTCTTGAGAAAAACATCGGGATTCATATTGATTGCCTGCTTGTTTTTATCGGCGCGGGCTTCCGCCAAGGACCTGCGCATTTTTATTTACCACACCAATGATATTCACGGTTGGATTCTCGCCCGGACAAACTCGCGGAAAAAGCTCATTGGCGGCGCGGATGTTTTAGCGAGTTATTTCAGAAAAGCTCCAGGCCCAAAACTTTTGATTGATGCCGGAGATTGGTTCCAGGGAACCCCGGAGGGAAGCCTCACCAAGGGAAAAGCCCTGGTCTCTATTTTTAACGCCATTCCCTACGACGTAGTCGAGGTCGGCAACCATGATTTCGATTTCGGAGAAGACCAGCTCAAAATCTTGGTTCATGCGCTCAAAATGCCGGTTTTAGGCGCCAACGTCTATTCTAAAAAAACCGGAAAAAGGGTTTCTTATCTAAAGCCTTTTATCATCAGAAACATCTCCGGAGTTAAAATCGGCATTTTCGGGCTTTTGACGACGAATATGCCCAATCTCACTTTTCACAAAAATATCGCGGGGCTTCAATTTAGGCGCGAAATCGACGAAGCCAAAGACGAAGTTCGCGATTTAAAAAAAGAAGGCGCGACCGTCATCATCGCCGTCACCCATGTCGGCATTCAAACTCCCAAGAGCGCTCCCTTTGAAGACGACCGCTTTATCGCTTCTCACGTCTCCGGAATTGATCTCATCGTCGGCGGCCATTCCCATACCTTGTTACCCAAAGGGGTTCGCGATCCCATTAATCACACGCTGATCGTTCAGACCGGAAGCTATCTCACTCATGTCGGCAAGGTGACTTTGTGGATAAATCCCTTAACCAAAAAAGTCGTTCGATCAAAAGCGCGCGTCATCAAAATCAACCCCCGAAAAATGGGCTCCGATCCCCAAGTGCGTCAAATTCTCACCCGGTATCAAAAAGAAATAGGCAAAAAAATGAGCCAAGTATTAGGAGAGTCCCCGCGCAGGCTTAAAAGAAATTTTGTTCGGGAATCGGCCCTGGGAGACTGGGCGGCGGATTGCCTGCGCTCCTGGGCCAAAACCGATATCGCCTTCCAAAATAGCGGCGGCCTGCGCGCCGATTTGCCCCAAGGTCCGGTCACCTGGCGAGATATTTTCGATCTGATGCCGTTTGACAACTATATAACGACAATGAGCCTCAGCGGTAGGCAAGTTCAAGAAATATTAGAACAGGGAGTCAGCGGCAATCAGGGGATAATTCAAGTCAGCGGAATCCGTTTCAAATACAACCCCAAGGCGCCCGCCACAAAGCGAGTGGAAGATATTTGGATCGATGAAAAGCCGCTGGTCTTGGGCGCTTCCTACAGCGCGGCGACGCTCAATTTTTTAGCCCAGGGCGGCGATGGCTACAAAACATTTCAAAACGCAAAAAAATCGACGACTGAACCGGTCCTTGTCCGCGATGTTTTTGCGATGTGCGCGGAAAAATCCCTATCCGCGCGGCACAAAAACCGCATAACCCCGGAATCAAGTTCTCGCTAAAGTCGGAGAAAACCGAACTTATGCTAGAATCGCCTTTAGATTAACCATGAAGCGCATTCTCTTGTTGATTTTGACCTTGGGGTTTTTTGCTTGCATTGGAATTGAATCTTTCCATCACCACCTTCAAAAAAGCGGGGCCGATTGCCCCCTCTGTTTGGTCAAGGCTCAAATTCACTCCCGCGCCCCGCTCCATCACGTTCCAAAACTTCCGACTACGACATTCGAACAGTCCATTGAAAGCGAAAATTTTGAACTCCCGATCTTTGGCCGCCTCTACGATTTAGCGGCGCGCGCTCCCCCCATCGCGCACGCTTAAAATTCTCAAAACTAAAGACTCATAACGCCTTCATTGGCGCTAGCGATTTAAAAACATCCGTTTAAAAGGTAAATATGCGAAAAAAAAAGAAGATTTTAACGGCTCTTTTACTGATCAGTCTTGTCCGTTCAAGTTATAGCGACATGTTTTCAGGAACTGTCTATAACGACGAAAATAAACCCTTGTCAAATGTCCAGGTGACCGTTCCGGCCCTCCAAAAAGGGGTTCTCACGGATTCATCGGGAACCTTTCATATCGATCTACCGCCGGGAAATTACGCGATGGGATTTCATCGTTTAGGATATGCCGATCATTCTGAGACCATTTTTGTCCCAAGCCCGGTCCCTGTTAAGGTGACGCTTAGCGAAAGCGCCTTGGCGGCCCAACCCATCACCATTTCAGCGGAACCCACGCCTAGCCCGGTTTTAACCACCCCCGCCAATGTCACCGTTCTTCAAGGACATCAACTAGAGCAAAAAGCTCGCGAAAATGTCATGGACGCGATAAAAAACGAGCCGGGGGTCAACATGATCACGGTCGGCCCCAGCGTCTCAAAGCCCTCCGTCGACGGGCTTAATTCAGAAGATCTCGTCATCGTCGAAGATGGGGTCCGAAGCGAATCCTTGGCTTGGGGAGAGGAACATGCCCCGGAAATAGACACATTGACCGCGGACAGAATCGAAGTTTTAAGAGGAGCCGCAACGCTGATGTACGGCTCGGATGCCTTGGGAGGCGTTATCTCGGTCAACAAAGCTCCTCTGCCTTCGGCCGCGTTAGGAGCCGGGCCTTTATCGGGAAAGATCGTTACCGATGTTGAATCGGTCAATCAAAGCGCGGCCGAAGGCGTGGTTTTACAAGGAGCCCAAGGCGATTGGGGATGGAGAAGCGATCTCAGCGAACATCAGGCGGGGAATATTTACACTCCCAATGGAACCATTGCCAACACCGCCTCCAAAGAGGTCAATGGCTCAGGCGAAATTGGAGTCACCAAGGATTGGGGCGATCTGACGATGGATTACAGTCATTTCACGAAGCATTTGCAGTTGGATGAATCGGCAACCCAAACCGACAATGAATTCCAAGATTTGGCCCATGACAATGGGAATATCCACGCCGATATTAAAACAGATGGGCTTTTTAATTATGAAGTTACCGCGGGATACGACCGCGTCGACCGCGAGGAATATAACGGCTACGTTAATAGCAATAGTGGCATAGTAGGAGGTTTCCCTACTCCTCCATCCCTTGAGGCCAACTGGATCGAAACGAGTTACACCGTTAATATCAAAGCGCATCAAAAACAAATCGGCCCGTTTCAGGGAACCTTCGGGTTTACTTCAGACAATAAAAATGAATTGGCCGGGGGAATCGACCAACTGATTCCATCGACGAATTGGAATGAATATGGAGAATACGCCTATGAAGAGGCGCATTTTGGATCGGTCAAATTGACCGCCGGAATCAGAGGCGATGAAAATCAGCTCAATGCCGATTCCTATCAATCCGCGAATATGACCTCTAATGCCGCATTGGCCGCGGCCAACGGGCTCTCATCCATTCAAGCTCAAACCAGAAATTACGAGGCCTTGACCGGCGCCTTGGGGGGAGTCTGGCATATCATAAAACCCCTCGCTTTTGCCGTCAATGTGGGACGGGGATATCGAAATCCCGATGAGTTTGAGCTCTTCGCTTTTGGAGAACACGAGGGAACCGGCCAGTTCGCGGTGGGAGACCCCAATCTTCAACCGGAAACTTCGATGGATTCAGATGCCTCTTTGCGCTGGGTTTCATCTCATTTTCGCTCAAACGTCGACTATTTCTATAACCATATTAACAATTACATCTACGCGCAACCGACCAATCTAAATGCGACTGATGTCTATACCGGAAACACCTTGCCGGTTTTCCAAACCACCCAGGGAAATTCTATCCTTCAAGGGGCTACGGTTCGCTTGGACGAAGACGCCCTTCAGTGGCTGGAACTGAAGGAAGGCTACGACCATATTCGCGCCGAAAACATATCGACTGGGCAATCAATTCCTTTTATTCCGGCCGACCGCTTCTTATTGAGCTTTAAAATTCATAAGAAAAAGTTGGGGGATTTTTATCATCCCTATTTCGGAGCCAACACTCACATCGTTCTCGCTCAAAACCAACCGGGGCCTCCATCCACTAAGAACCTCATCGACACGCCCACCGGCGGCTACACTATTTTTGGCTTGAGCTTTGGCTGGAGAATCCTGGTCATGCAAAACCCGCTCAGCTTTGATTTCGGCGCCGACAACCTCCTCAATAAAGCCTACGCCGATTCCATGAGCGTTTATGACAAACAATTCGGCTTTGTCGAGCCGGGGAGAAACCTCTACATGAAAATCTCCGTTCCTTTTGGAAGCTAATCATCCAATTGATACAATGTAAAAATGATTCCATCAAGGCCAAGCTCAAAAGCGGGCATCCTTTTCTTTTTTATTTGGATATTGCCTCAAGCCGCTTTTGCGGATGGATTTAGTTATGACGAAAGCCCGCGCCATGTCGCTCCTATTCCCATTCCCGGCGCGACCACCGGCGTTGGATTTGACGACATGCAGTTTGCTCCTAAACTCAAAGAAGTGTTGGTTCCAGGGGGGCGCATGGGAGATCTATTTCTGGTCAATCCCCAAAGCCATGCCATTTCCGAGATTGAAGGATTTAGCGTCCATCTGGAATATTACGGCGGGCACAGCGAGGGCGTAACCTCGGCTGATTCCAACAAGCGCTTTATCTTCGCAACCGATAGGACCTCAATGAAACTCAGCCTCATCGAAGCCAAATCGCGGAAAATTCTCGCCTCTGTTCCGCTTGCGGGAGAGCCGGACTATGTCCGCTACGTGTCTTTTAACGATGAGGTTTGGGTCACAGAGCCGCGGGATGAACGCATCGAAATCTTTCTGCTTCAACCTCGCAAAGACCCCCCTCTTAAGCACTTAAAGTTCATCCCTATTGAAAACGGCCCGGAATCCCTCGTGATTGACAATAGAAACCGCAAGGCTTTCACCAATTCAATCTCCAGCGAAACTTTAGAAATCGATCTCAAATCGGAAAGGGTAATCGCCCGCTGGCCTAATCATTGCGTGAATTCTCACGGGATAGCCTTGGATCCCAAAAAACAATTTGTCTTTGTCGGCTGCGCCGAAGGAAAAGCCGAGACCTTAGACGCCGCCCATAGAGGGAAAGTCCTTGGAGAAGTTCACTCGGGCCGCGGAGTGGATATCATCGCTTATAATCCTATCCTCTCTCATCTTTATATGCCCGGCTCCAACAGCGGAACGATGGCGATCATTCATGTCTTAGGAAATGGCGGACTTTATGTTGAAGAAACCATGCCTACAACCCATGGGGCCCATTGCGTGACGGTCGACGATCACGATGGGGTTTGGATTTGCGATCCCCGACAAGGCCGGCTTTTATTTTTCCAAGATTTACACACCCCGATTGAGTAAGATTATGTCAGAACTGAGGAGAGGATATGGGTCATCTTGAATTTTTGCAGTCGCTGGCCGCCTCCGGAGGAAATTGGGTTATTTATCTTCTCTTGGGATTTTCCATTCTCTCCGCCGGGGTCATCTTGGAAAGAATCGTCGTCATCTTGCGCCAAGAACGTTACCAAAAAGAAATCCTTCCACAACTAGATCAGAAACTAGAGTCTCAACAGCCAAAGACAATTCTTGAAATTTTAAAACCGGAATCGGTCCTTTACCCCTTAATCGAGGATCTGATCGAACACGCCTCTCGCGGACGAGAAATTCTCAATGAACGCCTTGAGACTGGGCTAACCCTTCAAAAACGCAGGCTCGAAAAACGCGTCCTCATCCTAGGCACTTTGGGAAATAATGCCCCTTTCATCGGGCTTTTGGGAACGGTTCTGGGCGTTATTCACGCCTTCCAAAGTCTCGCCATCTCCGCCGGTCAAGGGCCCCAAGTCGTCATGGCGGGATTGGCTGAAGCCTTGGTTGCGACCGCGGTCGGCATCATGGTGGCCCTTCCCTGCGTCGCGTCTTACAATTACATCCAGAAAAAAATCAAGGATATCTTAATAGACGCCGATCAATTCGGAAAACAATTCATTTTAAACGTCGCTGACAAATAATGGCTGGAATAACGGAAAACGAAGAGTCGATTACCGGAATCAACGTCACTCCCTTAGTCGACATCGTCTTGGTCTTGTTGATCATTTTCATGGCCACCGCGCATTTAATCGCCCACCGTTCTTTAAACCTGAGCTTGCCTCGCGTGGCTCATTCACAGGAAACCCCGACCCCCAGCCAGCATGTCACTCTTTCAGCCGATAAAACTCTCCGCTTAAACCAGGTCAAGGTCACTCCCGAAGAGCTCGCGCTCAATCTCGGGCAGATGGCTCACGCCGACCCAAATGTCAAGGTGACCTTAGGCGCGGATAAGCAAGTTTCCTGGGGCGATGTCGCCCACTTGCTTGATTTGCTCAAAGGCGCCGGAATTTCTAAGGTCGCCACCGAAGTCGAACCTAAGGCTCTGTGACAGAATAATATGAACAAATTTGGCCGCGCGATTTTGGAGCAAAACGAGGAGAGAGGAGCGAGCATAGCGAGTCTATGTGAGCGACGAACGACGAAGTTGCAGCCCGAAAGCGCGCGGCCCCTCTCGAACACAGAACGCTTGAGGGGAGGCCCATTGTCGGCCAATTTCTTCGTTGCTTCTCATTCACATAGCTTAAGCTATGCTCGTTCGTCGCGCCTCGAAATTGTCGCAACACTGGGCCTCCAAATGTCCATATTATTCTGTCACAGAGCCTAAGTAAAATGCCCCTTTTGCGCGATTTCAAATCCCATTTTTGGGATGAGGATACCCTGCTGTGGAAAATGCTGGCTTTGTCTTTTTTGTTCCACTTAATTTTATTTAATTTGGGAAAAATCTCTTGGATGCCAGCGGAAAAACCGACGATGGAAATTGATCTGACCTCAACTGTGTCTTTGGGACCTTTAAAAAAATCGGGAACGCCTCATGCCGCGGCCAAACCCATTCCCAAAAAGGAATGGGTCAAGCCATCTCCCCAACAAAAGCCTCTTCCGGCGATAAAGACGCAATCAGCTCCGGCGGAAATTCCCCAGCCCCACCCTAACCCTTTAGCCGCAAAGAGCTCAGGGTCCGGCCCTGCCTCTTCCGGAACCGGCCTTCAAGTCTCAAGGTATCCCCAACTGGTTAATCTCAATCAGCTTCAGGCGCTGCTCAAAAAATTCTACCCGGAACAGGCGCGGCTTAAGCATATTGAATCCACCGTCGTCTTAGATATCCATTTGGACTCCTCTGGACATGTCGTCGGCGTAAACCTCGTCAAATCCGGAGGTTCCGATTTTGACGCGGCAGCCATCAAAGCCGCAAAACTCCTTCGCTTTACCCCAGCTTATGTTGGTGACAAGCCCGTCGCGGTTAAAATCCGTCAAGCTATCTCCTTTAAAATTGGGGCCGACGATGGCGATTAATTCCAGGCGATTCGAGCAAGGAAAATGATACAATGAAATCCGAAATGTTCCCCTCGCTTGAGGAGAGACGTAAGCTTAAACAAATTCCCCGACGATTCAAGGATCGCCGTATTTTGGTCATCGGCGATGTGATGCTGGACCATTATATTCGCGGGAGCGTCAGCCGCCTCTCACCCGAAGCTCCGGTGCCTATCGTCCAGGTTAAAGAAGAATCTTTTGTCCCCGGAGGCTCTGGAAATGTCGCGTCCAATCTCGCCACTCTTTTGGCCAAAGTCGAGATCATCGGCGTCATTGGAGAAGACTCTTCCGGAGTTGAACTCCAATCTCATTTCGCAAGCTCAAAAATCGGGACTACGGGGATTGTTAAAGATCCCGCGCGGGTCACCTCCCAAAAATGCCGCGTGGTCGCCGAAAGGCAACAGGTCGTGCGCTATGACCGAGAATCCGTTTCTCCGGTGTCGGGAAAAACCGAAGCCTTGATTTTATCTCAAATTCAATCCGGAATTAAAAGATCCGAGGCGGTCATTTTGTCGGATTACGGCAAGGGGGTTTTGACCCCGAAAATTCTTAAAACCGCCATCTCTCTTTCGCGCCGGGCCCAGATTCCCGTCATCGTTGATCCTAAAATCGAGCATTTCAAAAGATATCGCCAAGTGACCTGCGTCACGCCCAATCTGCACGAAGCCTGGAACGGCATGCGGCGCGTTCCAAAACCCGGAGAAGAAGAACTAGAAAAACTCGGTCGCGATATCATTAGAACCCTTAACTCCGATTCAGCTTTAATTACGCGAGGTCCTGAAGGCATGAGCCTTTTTCAAAAATCAAAATCCACCGTTCATGTTCCGGCTCAAGCCCGCGAAGTTTTTGATGTCAGCGGAGCCGGAGACACCGTCATTGCGACCCTGACCCTGGCCTTGGCCAGCGGCGCCTCAATGACCGAGGCCGCTCTGCTTTCCAACTACGCGGCAGGCATCGTCGTCGGGAAACTAGGGACCGCGACTACAACGATAGAAGAAATCGAGAGTATTATCCCATGAAGCCTCCCTTGATTGTCATTCCTGCTCGCTTTCATTCCACCCGTCTCCCGGGCAAGGTTTTGTCTCTTTTAGGCGGAAAATCTGTTTTGGAGTGGTGTTGGTCCAACGCGGTTAAAGCCGATATTGGGCCTGTCCTTATCGCCACCGAAGACGAAAAAGTCGTCTTAGCGGCTCGCAAGTTCGGGGCAAAAGCGGTCTTGACCTCGCCACAATGCCTCTCCGGCTCTGACCGCGTTTTTGAGGCCTCTCAAAATAGCGATTCTCCCTTTGTCATTAATATCCAGGCCGATCAACCCTTTTTAACCGCGGAAACAATTAAATCCGTGGCCCAAGTTTTACAAACCAATCCCAAGGCCGATATCTCCACCGCCGTCATTCCTTTAAATGATCCCGAGCGTCTAAAAAACCCCAATGTGGTCAAGGCGGTCGTTGGTCAGGACAAGCATTGCCTTTATTTTTCCCGTTCTCCGATTCCATTCGCGCGAAATGGGAAACCCGACTATTTCGAGCATTTGGGAATCTACGGGTTTCGCAAAGAGGCTCTTAAAAAATTCATCAGCCTTAAACCCTCCCCCCTTGAGCTGGCGGAAAGCCTCGAACAATTGCGCGCCTTAGACGCTGGGATGACGATTTATACTTGCATTAGTTCCGAGATTCCCTGTTCCATTGATACGCCGGAAGACCTGGAAGAAGCTAAACAAATTTTGGAGAAAACCCATCTTAAAATCGCGGAGAATCGATGAGCAAATATATTTTCGTTACCGGCGGCGTAGTCAGCTCCTTGGGCAAGGGCATCACCGCTTCTTCCATCGGGAAAATGCTTCAGCTTCGGGGCCTTCAAGTCGCGATGCTTAAATGCGACCCCTACATCAACGTCGACCCCGGCACGATGAACCCATTTCAACACGGCGAGGTATTCGTGACCGAAGACGGAGCGGAGACCGATCTTGATCTAGGACACTATGAGCGGTTTTTGGGAAAAGATATGCATCGCCCGAATAATTTTACCGCCGGCATGGTCTATGAAACCGTCATCGCCAAAGAAAGGCGGGGAGAATTTCTCGGGACTACCGTCCAAGTCATTCCCCATATCACAGACGAAATCAAAAACCGCTTCCGCGCGGTCTCTAAAGGAGCCGATGTCGTCATCGTCGAAGTCGGCGGCACGGTCGGCGATATCGAGAGCCTTCCATTTTTAGAGGCGGCCCGCCAAATGGGCTTGGAACTCGGAAGAGACAACGTTCTTTATCTCCATGTGACATTAATTCCCTTTATCAAAGCCTCCGAAGAACTAAAAACCAAGCCCACGCAGCATTCGGTGGGGAAATTACGCGAAATTGGGATCAATCCCGACATCATCGTTTGCCGCTCGGAAAAGCCGCTGTCAAGCGAGCTTAAAACCAAACTCGGGCTTTTCTGTTCGGTTCCCGCGGAATCAGTCATTGAAGCCCCGGATGTCGATTCAATCTACGAGGTTCCTGTCGTTTTTCATAAACAAGGCTTAGACGATCAGATTCTAATGCTTCTGCGTTTAAGAACTCACTCCAAGGACTTTGAAGAGCTCAATGAGCTTTCCCGAAAGGTTAAAGCCGCGTCCAAAAAAGAGCTCCCGGTAACGCTAGCCGGGAAATATGCCGATTACAAAGACGCCTATAAATCGGTCAACGAAGCCTTGATTCACGCCGGAATTTTCCACGGAGTTAAAGTTCGCATTGAGTTCATCGAAACCTCTTCCGCGGAAGCCCCCAATATCCTCAAGGGGTCTTCGGCGATTCTGGTTCCCGGAGGCTTCGGAGATCGCGGCATCGAGGGAAAAATACTCGCCGCTAAAATCGCAAGAGAGAGAAAAATCCCTTATTTTGGCCTGTGCCTGGGGCTTCAAATCGGGGTCATCGAATATGCCCGCGACGTTCTAGGTCTCCAGGACGCGAACTCAACTGAATTTAATCCCAAAACCAAATATCCGGTCATCGATCTACTGCCGGATCAAAAAGAAGTCTCAAACATGGGAGCGACGATGCGGTTGGGGAGTTATGAGTGCACGCTCAAAAAAGGGACTCTCGCGCATAAGGCCTATGGAAAAACCCTGATCTCGGAAAGGCATCGCCACCGCTATGAATTCAACAACAAATTCAGGAAAGATTTAGAAGAAGCGGGTCTTATCATCAGCGGAACCTATGCCGCAAAAGACTTAGTTGAAATTATCGAGCTTAAGGATCATCCATGGTTTTTGGCCGTTCAATTTCACCCGGAATTTAAAAGCCGACCGGAGAATCCGCATCCTTTATTTAGAGACTTTATCGGCGCGGCGCTTAAAAAATATCGGGAAGACAACTCTTCTCCTTCCTTATCTTTAACTTATGACTGAAAAAACCGTCGTCGTCGATGATGTCGTTTTTAAAAACAGCGGGCCTTTATCATTTATTGCGGGCCCCTGCGCCTTGGAATCAGAAGAGCTTCTTTTCTCGGTGGGAGAAAAACTTAAAAAAATCTTCGCCAAGTCTAACGCCTCTTTCGTCCTCAAATGTTCTTTTGATAAAGCCAATCGCAGCTCTTTAAATTCATTTCGCGGTCCCGGAGCGGAAAAGGGTCTCAAAATTCTTGGGCGCGTTTCCAAACAGCTTCGCGTTCCGGTTCTAACCGATATCCATGAATCCTCTCAAGCCGATTTAGCCGCGCAATATGTCGATATCCTTCAAATACCGGCCTTTTTGTGCCGACAAACCGATCTATTAATCGCCTGCGGCAAAACCGGAAAGCCCGTCAATATTAAAAAGGGGCAATTTATTTCTCCCTGGGACATAAAAAACGCGATTGCCAAAATCGAATCCACCGGAAACAAAAAAATCATCGTCACCGAAAGGGGCGCCAGTTTTGGATACGGGAATCTAGTCGTGGATATGCGCTCGTTAGACATCATGCGCGGGTTTGGATATCCGGTCGTCTATGACGCGACTCATTCGGTTCAGCTTCCGGGAGCTCTGGGACATGCGACCGGCGGACAAAGAGAATTTGTTTTTCCGCTGTCCCGCGCCGCGGCGGCGGTCGGAATCTCAGGAATTTTCTTTGAAACTCACCCCAACCCGCCCAAAGCCCTTTCCGACGGCCCTAATTCTCTGTTCTTAAAAGACGTGCCTGATTTTCTTTCTCAGATTAAAGCCATCGACGCCGCCGTCAAAAAGAACTCGAAGATTTTCCGGGGGAATTTATGAAATGCCCGAACTGTAATCATGACAATAAAGACAAGGCCAAGGTCTGCAAGAAATGCGGGCGGGAAATGTCCTTGCCGCCCGCCTGGTTTCCGGACGCGAAATGGCATTTAAAAACCCTTGGGATTATCTATGTTTGCGTCACCGCCTTTTATTACACGGTGACATTTCTTCTCAAGCAGCTTCCCAGGCCCTACGATATCCGAAAGATCCCTATTGAGGTGACGCCTTGGCTCCGCAAGGGGCCCAAATATCTTGAAGAAGACCAATTAACTCCTCCTCCAGAGTCTTCTCCAGCGCCTACTGCGTCTCCAATGCCTTCGCCGCCTCCCTCTCATCCGTGATCCGAAAGGGCTTCGGCGCTTTTTTATTTTTAATTCCGTTCTGTTTTTCATCGGCATGCAAGAAACAGAAAGATGCCATCGAGCAAGAGCCGCGCCAAATTATGAGTAATTTTGTGATGGACCAATCGGATCTCAACACAAAGATATGGCATTTAATCGCCGACCGCGCGATTTTAGCGGAAGAGAAAAACAAGGCTTATCTGACCAATCCCCATATGCTGTTTTATAAGAATAACCTCCCCGACACCAAGGTCAAATCTAAAACCGGGGTCGTCCAAACCGAAACCCATGACGTAGTTTTGTCCAGCGATGTCGTCGCCGTCTCTTTAAGCGATAATAATCAGCTCTACACCTCACAGCTTTTTTATTCCGCGGCCCAACACCAGTTTTTGACTCAAAGGAAAGTAAAGGTCGTGCGCCCCTCAGGGACGACCTACGGTCAGGGACTGAAAGCTTCTGAAGATCTGTCTCAAATCAAGATTTTTCATCAGCAAAGCTTCGTGAAATCTTCTCCCGGCAAACAATGAAAACATTGATTTTCGCCATTCTTCTCTTGCCTTCTTTTAAAAAAGCCTGCGCGGAAAAAGTAGTCGGAGCGGTAGTCACCAGCAAAGAATGGGATGTCAAACGCGGCAAAGACACGATTGAAAATTTTTCCGGAAACGTCCATTACCACTCGGGACCAAATCAAATATGGTCAAATTGGGCACGCTTTGACCACGCCCTCCAAAACTGGCTTTTTAAAGGCCATGTCAAGGCCTCTCATATCGAGGATTCCGGAACCATCCTCAAGGCCTACGGAGACAGAGGCGGATACAATCAAGCCACTCAAAAGGGTTGGCTAAAACCCAGCGCAAAACAAAAGCAAGTTCTTCTGATTCGCCAGCCTTTAAATGAATTCCCCGGGCACGCGACTGCCGATAAGGTCAGCTGGGTTGGGACTTCAAAAACGATTTTAAATGGGCATGTCCACGCCCAAAATTTACAAACCGAAAGCTGGTCGGATAAAAGCGTTATTTTGGAAAACCCCGGAGATAAGCCCGGGTGTTCGCTTCGTCGCGTCACTTTAAGCGGAAGCCGGCCTGTGGCCGTCAAATTTCGCCAAGCCCCCAAGGATTGGACCGGAGCGGTCAAGGCCAATGAGCTTAAAATGTTCGAGCCCCACCCTTCAAGTCAGGAAGGCTCTGATGGAAGCGATGTTTGCGGGGAAAGCCGCTATATCGCGCTTGGCCACGCGCGGGGATGGATGGTTTTCAAAAATTCAAAAAAGCGCAAAAAGAAAAAAACAAAACCAGGCAAAGGGAAATCAAAAAAATGAAACTGGCCGCCGACAATATCCGCAAAAAATACGGAGAAAGAGAAGTTGTCAAGGGAGTTTCTCTCTATGTCCAATCCGGCGAAATCGTGGGCCTTCTGGGCCCCAATGGGGCCGGAAAAACGACAACTTTTTACAGTCTTGCCGGTTTTATTCGCCCCAACGCGGGCCGCATCATGATCGACGATGAAGACGTGACCAAGCTGCCGATGTATCTGCGCTCAAGAAAGGGCCTCAGTTATCTCGCCCAAGAGCCGACTATTTTTCGGGGGCTGACGGTCGAGGAAAATTTGCGCGCGATTTTAGAGAGAATATCCAAAAGCCGCATTGAGCAATTGCGCCGCACTAAAGAACTTCTTGATGAGTTCGGCTTATGGCCGCGCCGAAAGCAGCTGGCTTCTTCATTGTCGGGCGGCGAGAAAAGGCGTTTAGAAGTCGCCCGCGCCATGATTTCAAATCCAAAATTAATTTTGCTTGACGAGCCCTTTGTGGGAATCGACCCCATTACGGTTTCAGAACTAAAATCCATCATCACCAAGCTTAAAAACCAAGGCATCGGGGTTTTGATCACTGATCATAACGTTCGGGAAACCCTCCCCATCATCGAAAGAGCCTATCTCATCTACGATGGAAAAATTTTAGTCGATGGAAGTTCCGACAAGCTCTTAAATGACCCCGAGGCCCGCCGCCTCTATCTAGGAGAAGATTTCAAAATATGATTTCTCAAGAATGGTTTCCCAATTTGTTTGTTTTTATCTTGGGTCTTATTGTCGGCAGTTTCACCAATGTTCTGATTTACCGCCTCCCCAAGGAAGAATCTCCCGTTTTCCCAGCTTCCCATTGTCCTCAATGCGGACACCCTATCGCTTTCTATGACAACGTTCCGGTGTTTAGCTATCTCATCCTCAAAGCCCATTGCCGCCACTGCCATGGATTTATTTCGCCGCGCTATCCGGCTATTGAGATCGGACTAGGAATCTTATCGGTCGCGCTTTGGCAGCGTTGGAAAGCGGCCCCCATATGGTTTATTTCGACCTTGATTTTCTCTTCCGCTTTAACAGCGATTTCTCTTATCGATTTTGAGACTTTTTTAATTCCCGACATTTTATCCCTGGGACTCGTCGTCTTGGGGTTTTTATCGTCTCCCTTTAATCCCTTGTTTGGAAAAGCCGCCTGGTGGATGAAATTATGGATTAGTTTTAGAGGCGCCCTGGCAGGCTTTCTCATTTGCGCCGCTATCGCCTGGATAGGCGAAAAGATATTTAAAAAAGAAGCGCTGGGAGGAGGAGATATTAAACTTCTGGCCGCGGTCGGATCTTTATCCGGCGCCTTGGGGGCGTTTAATTGTTTAATGATCGGCTCTCTTTTGGGAACATTCTACGGCATTGCCCTCATTATCAGGGGCAAGGTCACGCGCTCTGACCCAATTCCCTTCGGGCCTTTTTTGAGCGCCGCGGCGATTTTTAATTTATTCTATATCCTGCCCTTTGGATTTCCTTTT
This sequence comes from bacterium, assembly GCA_021810245.1. GTDB lineage: Bacteria > Elusimicrobiota > Elusimicrobia > UBA1565 > UBA9628 > JAKAQV01. The sequence continues at coordinate 25,152 of JAJZJF010000008.1, read as the reverse complement.
CGATTTTGACCGAGCCTCTCGCCATCTGATAGAATAAAAAGGTAGGGACGGTCCCCTCGTGGGGGCCACATGGTTTTATTCCGGGCTAGCTCAATGGTGGAGCAGGCCGCTGTTAACGGCAAGGTTGTAGGTTCGAGTCCTACGCCCGGAGGATTTGGTTGGGGGAGTATCGAAACTCGTGGCAAGAGGGCTTTGAGACCTTCCTAAATAACTGGAATTCGGCGCTACAGTCGGTTATAGGAAACCCGAGAAATATTCTATGGGGTCGCGTATAAGGCGCTATGGCGCCTAGAAGATGCCGCTTGCCGAAGATGCGATGATTCTTCTGGCGTTATGGAGGAAAATCTCATCTGGATGTTATAGACCGACAAAATCGTATTTAAAGTAATGACTGCCGGATTGCCCTTGGATGAGAGGGTTTTATAAAGAGTCGTCCGACTGAGTTTTGTTTTTTTTGCCAACCCGCCAATCCCGCCTTGAGCTTCGACCACGTTGCGAAGAGCCTTAAGAAGAGGTTGAATCTCCCCATCTTCCGCGACAGAGTTAAGATAAGCGGCGGCTTCCACCGGGTCAGCGAGGTGATTCATTAAATATTTATGATGCGAGACCATTTGCTTCACTTGAGCCTCCTGTAATCAGCCCATAATCTTTGCGCCTTTCCAATATCCTTTCTCTGCGTCTTCTTGTCTCCCCCGCAAAGAAGTAAGACAATTTTTGGTCCATCTTCGCCGTAATAGACGCGGTAGCCGGGACCCTCATGGATGCGAATTTCCCAAACACCGCCGCCTACAGAACGATGATCCCCAAAATTTCCTTCCTCAACGCGGTCAATGCGTTTTAGAATTGCCGCTCGCGCCGAGATATCCCTAAGCCCACCTAGCCATTCTCCAAAAATGTCTTTACCATCCATGCTTACGTAGTGAAAGACCTTGCGTTGTCGTGGCTGCATGGGTGTCTTACTCTAAGTGTAGTCTATAAAAGACATATTGTCAATAGCAAATCAGCCTAACAAGTCCTTGGTTTTAGGATGTTTGCTTTAAGCTCCGTTATCGCAAACATAAATAACCCGCTCATGCTGGCTACAAAAAACAGCTTAGTCCTGCCGCTTGAGTCGCGTGCTCCCTCGTCAGCCAAGTTCGATATTCATCGACGATGGGGAGGCAATTTTTTCGTAAATTTCCAGACATCTGCAAAGGTTCTAAAATTCACTTCTCTCTAAACGAGAGATGCTTGAAATGGCGCCATTCCGACGAGCGAGCATTGGTGGGAATGGATAAAAAGATTAATCCACTATTGAGACGTGCGCCGGGGGAGCGGCTTTCTTGAACAGGGCAATGGCGAACATAGGAAAATCGCCCGCTTGCTCATAATCTTGTCTTCGGCAGTCTATTTTAACTTTTTTCTTTTAACCGTTTTTTTAATTTGTGGAAACTGCAGTCTTGAGGCGTCCCAACCGCCGCCAAGAGCCGCGATCAATGTCACCGCCTGCTGCATTCGGTTTCCAAGATCCAAAACGGAGGAAAGTTTATCTTGAAGCATGATGGTTTGAACTTGGATGACGTTTAAATAGTCGACGGTTCCTCCTTTGTACATGGCCGTCTCAAGATCGACGGATTTTTCCGCATCCTGAGTCGCCGCGTCTTGTTGAGACTCTTCTTGCGCCAAAAACGACAAGGAGGATAGCGCGTCTTCGACGGATTGAAATGCGGAAAGAGTCGTCTGGCGGTAAGCGGCGACAGCCACGTCATAAGCCGCATGCGCCTGTCTAATCTCCGCCCTCCTGACTCCAAACTCAAAGAGATTTCCGGTGGCGGTGACTCCCAAAGACCAGAACTCGCTGGGTAGAGTGAACAGGTCAATATAGGACACGTTTTTATTTCCACCCTGGGCCGTCAAAGACAAACTGGGGAAATACGCCGCCCGCGCAAGTCCGATATTCTCATTAGCGACAGCCATTTGCCTTTCAGCCTCCGCGATATCGGGGCGGCGCTGTAAAAGAGCGGATGGAACGGAAACAGGAATGGGAGGCGGAGCCCCGGCAATTGCCCCCGAGCTTAAAGAGAAGCTTGAAGGCGATTCCCCGACAAGAACCGCGATGGCATGTTCATATTGCGCCCGCGCGATGGCCAGAGCGCTGGCTTGTGCTTCGGCGGCCTCCAGCTGCGCCTTGGCCTGGACAATGTCGGCATCCGAAGCCACCCCCCCGCGATGACGATTAACGGTCAGGGTTAAAGCCTGCGAGTAGTCTCCGGTCGATTCATTCATCACCGCGATCTGCATATCGGTGGACTCCAAGTTGAAATAATCGATCGCCAAGGTTTCCTGCATGGTGATAATCGTGTTTTGATAGGCCGCAGCGCTGGCCTGAGCCGAGGCCTTGGCGGCTTGATAAGTGTCATAGGCCGTAAACGGGTTGATAATCCACGAAGGTCTGCCGTAAAGTTCGAAATTATCGTAGTAAACGCTTTGGACGGCGGTGAAATTTTGCGAAGCATAAGAGCGTTGAACCATGGCCGCCGCCGGCAGAGTGGGGAAAAAGCTATCCCAGTCAACATTGACCTCTTCAAGCGCTTCTTTGAGTTGGGCTCTGGCTCCAACAATATTTTGGTTGGCAGAAGAGACCTTGATTTCCAAATCATTCAATCGTGGGTCGCCAAAAATCTCCCACCAGGGGGCCTGGGGCCAACTCTCGGTTGGGCTCGCCACGACCCAGGTGCCCGTTGAGGCGCGGGGAAGCTCTTTGTAAGATGGAGCCATTGGAACGATCGGGGGCCGGTAAGTGGGGGCGCAGGCGGATACGATTGCCGCCAAAATCATTCCACTCAATAAAAATTTAGCTTTCATGAATTCTCACTTTGCCAAATGGATTAAGAAACAAAGACATCTTTCTCAGCCATTCCCGCAAATCCTCCATATAAAGATAGACAACCGGCGTTGTAAAGAGGGTCAACATTTGACTGACAATCAAGCCCCCCATAATGGCAATTCCCAACGGTCTTCTGAGCTCCGATCCCGTGCCGGATCCCAGCGCCAAGGGAATCGCTCCAAAAAGCGCCGCCAGCGTCGTCATTGTGATGGGGCGAAAACGAAGGAGCGCCGCCTCTCTAATCGCGTCCAGGGGATTTTTGCCTTCGTTTCTTTGCGCTTCAATGGCAAAATCAATCATCAAAATGGCGTTTTTCTTGACAATTCCGATCAAGAGAATAATCCCAATGAGAGCGATAATGCTTAAATCCGTGTGGGTAATTAAAAGAGCGAGCAACGCTCCAGTCCCGGCTGAAGGCAAGGTTGAAATAATCGTTAGGGGATGAATATAGCTTTCATAGAGAATTCCCAAAACAATATAGACCGCAAGCAATGCGGTCATGACCAGCGAAAATTCATTGGCCAAGGAAGCCTTAAACGCCTGGGCTGTTCCTGAAAATTGCCCAATAATGGATGCGGGCATTCTCATTTGCGCTTGGACTTCTTCTACGGCATCGACAGCCTGCCCAAGCGCGAAGCCTCTCCTGAGATTAAATGAAACCGTGACGGAAGGAAAAAGCCCGCTATGATTGACGACAAGCGGAGTATGGGCCGGGCCGATTTGAGCGAAAGAGGACAACGGAACTTCTCCTCCCTGCGGCGTTTCAATATAGAGATTTTTCAAGGTTTCCGGGGATTGCCAGTACCGAGGGGCGACTTCCATCACAACAAAGTATTGATTCATTTGAGTGTACATAGTTGAGACCGGCCGCTGACCAAAAGCGTCATAAAGCTCATTATCGATAGCGCTTGCCGTCAATCCAAAACGCGAAGCCTGATCGCGATTAATATAGACCCATTCAGCCAGGCCGCTATTTTGCTGATCGGAATTGACATCGGTGATTTCCGGGAGTTTTCGCATCTCAGAAAGAAGTTTTGGCGCCCATTGAGTCAAAAGACCGAGATCCGCGCTGCGCAAGGTATACTGATACTGGGCATTCGTCATTCTCCCGCCAATTCGGATATCTTGAACCGGCTGCATAAAAAGTCGCGCGCCCGCGATTCCAGCCGTTTTTTTTCTGATGCGAGCCATCACCGCGGCAATGGGCGGACGCTCTCCCACCGGTTTTAACCCCACAAACATGCGCGCCGTGTTTGTTCCTCCGGACCCACCGGCAAAAGCGGCAAGGCTGACGACGGACGGATCCGATAAAACGGCATTAACAAACTCTTTGAGCTTTTTCTGCATCGCCTGAAAAGAAGTATTTTGGTCCGCCTGGATTCCTCCCATCATTCTTCCCGTATCCTCCTGCGGGAAAAATCCTTTAGGGATGAAGATGAAAAGAAGCGCGCTGGTGACCACCGCGCCAATCACGCTGAGAAGGGCCTTCCCTTTATGCCTGAGCGTAAATTCCAAGCCGCGCCCATAGCTTTCAATGACGCGATTTAAAAAACCCTCGACCTCTTCGTTTAAGCGGCTTTTCTTGATTTTTCCGGCCGGTTTCAGAAGATGGGCGCACATCATGGGAGTTGTCGTTAATGAAATGACCATTGAAATCAAAATCGCGACGGAAAGAGTCATCGCAAATTCTCTCAAAAGCCGGCCGACAATTCCCCCCATCATTAAAATAGGAATAAAAACGGCAATGAGAGAGATGCTAATCGACAGCACGGTAAAGCCGACTTCCGCCGATCCCCTGAGAGCCGATTCTAGAGGCGAAAAGCCCTTCTCGATATAGCGCGTGATGTTTTCAATGACAACGACCGCATCGTCAACCACAAAACCCGTGCAAATCGTCAAAGCCATCAAGGAGAGATTGTCGATAGAATAGCCGAGCAAATACATCGCGCCAAATGTTCCAATGAGTGAAAGCGGGACAACAACCGCCGGAATCAAGGTGGCAGAAAGGTTTCGTAAAAACAAAAAGACGACGAAAATAACTAAAACAATAGAAACGATGAGGGTGCGTTCAACGTCTTTAACCGAAGCGCGCACCGTGGTCGTTCGATCCATAATGGTCGAAAGCCGAATAGAAGCCGGAATGGCTGCCTGGAGTTGGGGAATTAACGCGTCCACGCGATCGACCGTGTTAATAATGTTGGCCCCCGGTTGGTTAAAGAGAATGAGAAGCACCGCCGGTTTTTTATTGGCGAACCCGGCATTCCTTAAATCCTGGACGGAATCGACGACATCTCCGAGGCTGGAAAGCCTCACGGCATTCCCATTTTTATAAGAGACAATCAGGCGTTGATAATCTTTGGCTTTAAAAAGTTGATCGGTGGCCTCAATCACCCAACTCTTTTGAGCTCCGGAAATACTGCCCTTCGGCTCATTGGCATTGGAGTTATAAAGAATAGACCTGAGGCTTTCAAGACTCAAGCCCAAACTGCTTGTCATCGCGGGGTTGAGTTCCACTCGAACAGCCGGGAGAGAGCTGCCACCGACAATGACCTGTCCCACTCCGCGAACTTGGGAAAGTTTTTGCTGGAGAACAGTCGAGGCCGCGTCATACATTTGAGCCTTGGTCGCGGCGTCCGATGTCAGCGCTAAAATTAAAATCGGCGCATCCGCGGGATTGACCTTGCGCCAGGTGGGGTTATTAGGCAAATCGGCCGGCAAATTGGCGCGAGCGGCGTTGATGGCGGCTTGAACGTCGCGCGCGGCTGCGTCGATATTTCTGGAGAGATCGAACTGCAAGGTGATGCTGGTGGAACCTTGATAGCTGGTGGATGTCATCTCGGAAACGCTGGCAATGTTTCCCAATTGCCGTTCAAGAGGAGTGGCGACCGATGAGGCCATGATATCGGGGCTAGCTCCCGGAAGGCTGGCAGAAACGGAAATGGTGGGAAAATCAACTTGAGGCAGCGGCGAAACAGGCAAAAGAAAAAATCCGGTGATCCCCAATAATGCAAGCGCAAGAGTGAGGAGCGTCGTCCCGATGGGGCGATGGATAAAAATTTCGGAAAGATTCAAACGGCAGCCTCTCTTAAAATCCTGGCGATCCTTCTTCGTTCAATCACCCAGTTTTTGAGCCGATCAAATTGAAGATAAATGACGGGAGTGGTCAAAAGAGTCATCGGCTGGCTAATTAAAAGCCCCCCGATAATGGAAACCCCCAAAGGCCTGCGGAGCTCCGCTCCCATTCCGGACCCCAACGCGAGCGGGATCGCGCCCAAAAGCGCCGCCATAGTCGTCATCATAATCGGTCTAAACCGCAAAAGGCAGGCCTGATAAATCGCGTCTCGCGGAGATTTTTTTTCCACGCGCTCGGCCTCCAGGGCAAAATCAATCATCATGATGGCGTTCTTTTTAACAATGCCAATGAGCAAGATAATGCCGATGAGAGAGATAATGTCAAAATCCTGCCCGCAAATAATTAAGGATGCAAGAGCCCCCACTCCGGCCGAAGGCAAAGTCGATATAATCGTCAGCGGATGAATATAGCTTTCATAAAGAACCCCCAAGACGATGTAGACAGTCACGATGGCCGCTAAAATTAAAATCCATTCATTCGACAAAGAGGACTCAAAGGACTGAGCGGTTCCGGTAAATCCGGCCGAGAGGCTTTTGGGCAAACCCGCAGCTGAAACCGCGCGATTAATCGCCGTAACCGCCGCTCCCAGAGAAGCGCGCGGAGATAAATTAAAAGAGAGCGTCACGACTGGAAATTGTCCCTGATGGTTGATGACTAGCGGCGCTGAAAGCTGCTCAACGCGAGTGATCGCCCTTAGAGGAGTTGGCGTTTCACCCGATGATGGCGATGGGGAATTCCCCATCGCCATGCCACTGGGCGGCGGAGGCGGCCCAGAAGCGGTCGGAACATAAACCCGGCTTAAATCCTCGATGTTTTGCCTCCACTGCGGGAGGCTTTCTAAAATCACATGGTATTGATTTGAAGCCGTGAAAATGGTTGAAACTTGGCGTTGTCCCAGCGCGTCGTAGAGAATATTGTCAACGGTCTGAGGAAGAATTCCAAGCCGCGAGGCGGTGTCGCGATCGATATCGAGTTTAAGAGCGAGACCCTGATTTTGCTGATCTGTTGCGATATCCTCAAGGTTGGGAATGGTCTTAAATAAAGCAAAAAGCTTATTGGCCCACAGATCGACGACCTTCGGATCGGGACCTTCAAGAGTGTATTGATATTGAGTGCGGCTGACTTGATCGGCCACCGTCAACTCCTGAACGGGTTGAAGATAAAGAGTGATGCCCGGAACCGAGCCCAGCTCCGCAGTGAGTCTCTCAATAACTTCGGATGCGGAAGAACGGCTCCCGATCGGCTTCAAATTAATTTGGATGCGACCGCTGTTTTCGGTGATATTGGTTCCATCGATCCCGATAAACGAGGTGAGATTTTGGACTGCGGGATCTTTTAAAATGACGCTTGATAATTCTTGCTGGCGGCGCGCCATTTCATTAAAAGAAATTGTTTGCGGGGCCTCGGATATTCCCAGCAAAGCTCCAGTATCCTGTGTCGGCAAAAAACCTTTAGGGACAAACCAAAAAAGAAGCCCCGTCAAAACCAATGTCGCAAAAAAAACGAGCATCGTCTCTTTTTGACGCACTAAAACGATTTTCAAATAGCGCTCATAAAGATTGAAACTCTGATCGTACGTTCTCTCAAAAAAACCAAGGACCGCGTTTTGCGGCTCACCCGCCTTTTTGCGGCGCAGAATTTTCGAGGCCATCATGGGAGTCGAACTTAACGAGACTAGAGCGGAGATAATAATGGTGACCGAAAGCGTCACCGCGAATTCCTTAAAAAGCCTTCCCACGATGTCTCCCATAAAAAGAAGCGGGATCAGAACGGCAATCAAAGAGACGGTCAGAGACACAATGGTAAATCCAATTTCTCCAGCTCCTTTAAGCGCTGCCTGAAGCGGAAGATCTCCGGCTTCGATATAGCGCTCAATATTTTCGACCATCACAATCGCGTCGTCAACCACAAAGCCGGTTGAAATGGTGAGCGCCATCAAAGAAAGATTATCAAGGCTATAGTTAAAGAGATACATCACTCCAAATGTCCCAATGATGGAAAGAGGGACGGCGATACCGGGAATCGCGGCGGCGGACGCGTTTCTTAAAAAAAAGTAGATGACCAGGATCACGAGAATGACGGCCAAAAGCAGTTCAAACTCGACATCTCCCACCGAAGCTCGAATCGTAATGGTTGAATCAGAGACGGACTGAACATCGATTCCAGCGGGGAGAGAAGTCTTGAGTTGAGGGAGGGTTTTTTTAATTCTGTTGACGAGGTTGATGATGTTGGCGCCGGGCTGGCGTTGAATATTAAGGAGAATGGCCGGAGTTTCATTAAACCAAGCGGCTTCTCTTGAGTTTTCAGCTCCATCTATAACGGTCGCCACGTCTCTTAAGCGTATCGGAGAGCCGTTGCGATAAGCGACGATAATGGGTTTATAGTCTTCGGCGGTCAGCAGCTGGTCATTGTCTTCAATTGTCCAGTCTTGATCTGGGCCGTCAAAATTTCCCTTCGCCATATCGACATTGGCTTGGCCAAGAGCCGTGCGCAAATCCTCAAGGCTCATGCTATCAGAAGCCAACGCAACGGGATTCGCTTGAACGCGAACAGCGGGGCGTTGGCCTCCGCTAATACTGACCAACCCCACTCCCGGGAGTTGGGATATTTTCATGGCAAGTCTTGTTTCGGCCATTTTTTCTACTTCGGTCAGCGGCAAGGTCTTGGAGGTGAGAGCCAATGTCAAAACTGGCATATCGGCGGGGTTGACCTTACTGTAAATCGGGGGATTGGGGAGATCCGCGGGAAGATAACTTCCAGCCGCGTTAATTGCCGCCTGAACCTCTTGCTCGGCAACGTCAATATTAATGGAAAGATCAAATTGAAGAGCGATAATGGAACTCCCGAAAGAGCTGTTGGAGGTCATGCGGCTTAACCCCGGAATTTGACCGAATTGCTTTTCCAGTGGAGCCGTCACGGCATCCGCCATGACATCGGGACTGGCTCCGGGGTAAAAGGTTTGAATTTGAATTGTGGGGTAATCGACTTCAGGAAGCGCCGAGATTGAGAGTTGCTTAAAAGCGATTACTCCGATCAGAATAACGGCCGCCATGAGCAAAGATGTGGCGACCGGTCGCAGGATAAAAATCCGCGATGGATTCACTCGTTTTGCGATCCTTTTTTATGGAACTTTTGGCTTTGAAATCCCGGAGAAGCCACTCGCACCGCGCTTCCCGGCCTTATAAAATCGACCCCATCGGTGACAACCGTTTCTCCCGCTTGAAGCCCATCGATAATCGAGACATTGCTCCCATTGGCAATGCCGACTTTGACGCTCCTGGTTTCAACCGTGTTATTTTGACCAACGATGTAGACAAAAGACCCTTCTGGACCGCTTTGAACCGCGGCGGCCGGGATGATCGTTTGGTGATGCTCCGTTTCAAGATAGAGCCGCGCGTTGACAAACTCGTTGGGATAAAGCAATCCCTCTTTATTGCCAAATTCCGCTTTAAGGTTGAGCGTCCCCGTATTGACTTGAATCGAGCTGTCTAAAGCCAAAAGCGTCCCTTTTTCCAATAGCTGGGACCCATCGCGGCTATAGGCCTCAACAATTAATTTCTCCCCCGGCTTAAGATGATTCATTCTTTTCATTAACCTTGGGATATCTTCTTCGGGGAGAGTAAAGACAACGGTGATCGGCTGCATTTTGGTCACGACGAAAATCCCGCCGGCGCCATTGGCTGTCGTGGTATAAATCACGTTTCCTGGATCAACCAAGCGTAATCCCACGCGCCCATCAATTGGAGAAGTCACATGCGCGTAAATCAGGTTGAGTTTCGCCGTTTCAACCGCCGCTTGATCGCTTTCGACTGTTCCTTCATCTTGTCCCACGGTGGCATTTTGCGTGTCGTATTGTTGCGAAGGGATCGCATCTTGCGCCAAAAGTTTTTTATAACGTTCTAAATCCAATTTCGCATCGGCAAGAAGGGCCTGATCGCGGGAGAGCGCTCCTTGAGCTTGATCCAGCGCGGCCTGATAGGGTCTCGGGTCAATTAAGGCGAGCTCTTGTCCCGCATGAACATATTGACCCTCTTTCACATCGACCTTCATGATCTGTCCGCTCACGCGCGGCTGGATATTGACGGTATAATACGCCGTCACTGTTCCTAATTCATCAAGATAAACCGAGATATCCCCAAGAAACGCTTTCGCCACTCCAACTGAAACCCCAAGCTGAACGTGTTTGGCGCTTTTAAAGCGCCCGGCAATAAAGAGCGCCCCGATCACAAGACAACCAATCAGCGCAGACAAAAGCGCCCGCCTTTGCCAGAGGGGACGCTGAGAAATTTTATTGGCCCCCAAAGAGACTTTTTCTCGAAGAGATTGAATGGCGCGCATTATTAATTCTATCGCTTTTTTCGACGCTCATCCCATCGCTGGGTCATTTCGATGAATTTTTTTTGCTGGTCCGGACTCAAGATCTTCATCATATCGGATCTCATCGAGAGTCGAATGGCGTCGAATTGAGCGGTCATTTCTTGGTGTAACGACATCAGTTTTTGGCGTTTTTCTTCTAAGAGCGCGTGAACCTGGTCTTCTTGTTGAGCGCTGAGATCGAGTTTTTTACTTAACTTTGACAAAACTTTCTGGGTGTTCGGGCCATGATCCCAAAACTGGTGAAAAACTTTTTTCTCATGCCTGATTCCGAAAAGCGTCCCCAATAAACATCCAATCAAAAAAGCGGACAAAACCTGATTCCACGCGATTCTCATTTTCCCTCCATGACCGACGCCAAGAGATTATTTTCTCGAGTTGCATCCGGCGGCAAAATCAATTCGGCGACACTCTTGTTTTGGGGATCAATCAACAAAAGAGCGTCCATTGAAGTGGGGTAATCCGTGCGCTCAAAAATAGAAAAAATGGCGAAAAGAACGACGCAAAAACTTAAAGCTGGAACTAAAAATTTCCACAAATTTAATTCCGGAAAGAGAAATCGTTTTTTCTGCGGCGGTTTGACCTGAGACATAACTCGGCGAATAAACATCTCGGTCTGGGCTTTGCTCAATGGCGCGGGTTCGGGAAAACAGCTTTGAGCTATTTTCTCCCAATGTTCATGAGCTTCTCTGCAAGACGCACAATCTTGAATATGGGCGCGCACTTCAGCCATTCGCGACACGGACAATTCCCGGTCATAAAAAGCCCCCAAATCTCTCACAAATTCTTGATGTTTCATGGGATTCATTGAATTAGACGAGTTTGACTGTAGAAAAGTGCCGCATAATTTCCTCACATTCCAAACGCGCTCGCCGCAATCGCGCCTTGACCGCATCAAGGCTGCACTCCAGAGTCTCAGATAATTCCTGGTAGCTCAAACCTTGTCGTTCTCTTAAAGTTAAAATGAGCCTGTAATCAGGAGACAAATGGCTCATCACTTTTTCAATCAAATCCGCATCTTCAAGACACTGATCCGGATTTCCTGATTGATCTTGAAACTGGCGCGTTCCATGTTCCCGCGATTCGGCAAGCGCCTCAAGGGACTCTTCTTTTTCACGGACCCTGCGCCGCAAAAGATCGAGACAGCGGTTGGCCGCGATGCGATGCAACCAGGTTGAAAATGAAGAAGTCCCTCGAAATGTTTTGATTGCGCGATAGGCATTCAAAAACACGTCCTGGGCCGCGTCATCGGCCGCGGCCTGATTTTTAAGAAGGGAAAAACAAAGACAAAATATTTTAGGGTAATGAGAGCGAACCAATTCCGCATATGACTCGGAATCGCCATCACCCGCTCGCCGAATTAAATCAAAATCGCTAATAGGAAACCCCGCTCTGGCTCCCCCACACACAACGCGCGCAAAAGCGCGGGGGAGCCAGAGAACAGAGTGAAATTACTGCTGTGTTGTCTGACTCGCCGGCGCCTGATTTTGAGTCCCCTGCGACTGACCCCCATCGCCATTTTTATGGTGATGTTTTTTCCAGGCTCTTTTCATCTTCGCTCTGGCCGCGACGCAGGAGGCCGAGAGACTGGCTTCATTCTGTTTTAAGCACTTTCCAATTGCCCGTCCACCTTTCGCGTCCGAGCAAAACTGCGAGACATCGGCCTGGCACGCCTCTTTGAGGCCCGCAATTTTTGCATGCATTTTTTTCATTTGTGCCTTACAGGCGCTTGAGAGCTGATCCTTATTCTCTTTCAAGCATTGTCTTTTCGCTTTGAAGCTTTTGGCGTCTGGACACAGATTCTTAATATCTGCCGCGCACGCCCACTTGTGGTGATGTTTGCCCCGCGTTGCTGGCGCAGAAGCGGAGGTGGGCGTTGCCGACCCCTGATCCTGCGCTTTGACCCCAACAACCGTAACAGACATAATTCCAACACACAAACCCATCGCTAACACTTTTGATGTTTTTTTCATTTTACCTCCATTGATAGAACGAACGCATGGTTAATTTCTCAACTCAACACGCTCTTTTTAGTTTCTAGCTATTCAATTTGACGATGTCCATGGATAAAAAGTGTCGCGGCAATAAAGCGATCCCATCGTTTCCTCGCGAATGTTAATCCACTATTGAGACGTGCGCCGGGGGAGCGGCTTTCTTGAACAGGGCAATGGCGAACATGCAGATAAAAGAGGCCTCGGCCATCCAGCGAAAGACGTCCATAAAAGATAAAAAGGTCGCCTGTTGAATTAAAAGCTGGTAAACCACTCCCTGTGCCACATGAAACGCGGATTGATGAGAACCGGGAAGAGATCTTTCAACGAGATGCATAAAATTGCGGAGATTGGGGCTCAGGGAAGTTAGATGACCGGAAAGATAGACCTGATGGGCCTGGGCCGAACGGTCTTGCATCGCGATTAACACCGAGATTCCTATCGAAGCTCCGGTATTTCGCATTAAGTTGTAGATTCCTGTCGCCTGAAAAATCGCGTCCTGCCTTAAAGTCGCGTATCCAACCACCGTCAGAGGAACAAAAATAAATCCGTTGGCAAAGCCGTTTAAAATCAGGGGAATTTGAATATTGGATGGGGCAATATTGAAATTAAGGCGGCTGAGGGCCCAAGAGGTCAGGGCGATGACCGAAAATCCAATCGCAATTAGCAATCGGCCATCGACTTTCTTCACCAGTCGCCCCACAATAATCATCGATAGCAGCGAGCCGATGCCTCGTGGTGTCATAACCCAGCCGCTCGCTAAAGCAGTATATCCCATCAGTCCCTGAAGCATAATGGGGAGAGTCGCGGTGCTTCCATAAAGGATGGCTCCGAGTATCGCGACCAAGAAAGTCGCCACGGCAAAATTTCGATTTTTGAGAACTCTCAAATTGACAATCGGATGGCGGGTTCTCAGTTCATGCCAGATAAACAAAATAATTGAGATTGCGGAAATCGCGGCGCACCAGCGCAGCCAGTGGGCGGAAAACCAATCCACCTCTTGACCCTTATCCAGAATAATTTGTAAAAGCCCGATTCCAACGGCCATGAGGCCGAAACCGAGATAGTCAATTTTGGGGGCTCTCGCGGCCTTAATGTAAGGAGGGTCCTCGACAAAAAGGTCTTGCATGATGAGTCCGGCGATACCAATGGGGATATTGATATAAAAAATCCATCTCCAGGAATAGCTGTCGGTCAGCCAGCCGCCAAGGGTTGGGCCCAGGATAGGCGCGACGACAATCCCCATTCCATATGCCGCCATGGCCGGTCCCCGCTCTTCAGGCGAAAAACTTTCAAGTAAAATCGCTTGGGACAAGGGCTGAAGCCCGCCACCCCCGATACCCTGAAGCACCCGGGCGACAACAATTTGACCCAGGCTGTGCGCCATCCCACAAAAAGCGGACGCGACGACAAACAGAATGACTGAAAACCCAAGATAATTTTTTCTCCCGAAATAACTGCTGAGCCACCCGGTCGCGGATAAAATAATCGCGTTAGCGACCAAATAACTCGTCAAGACCCAGGTAGCCTCCGAAACCGAGGCTGAAAGGCTTCCCGCGATATGGGGCAAGGCCACATTGGCAATGGATGTGTCTAACACCTCCATAAAGGTGGCCAGTAAAACTGAAACCGCAATCAGCCAGGGATTATGCCGAGGCTTCCAGTGAGAATTTTGGGCAGAGGAGCTCATCTCATTTGAGCTTAACAACGGGGATGACCGACATTCCCGGGGCTAAAAATGGGCGAGAAGAGACGGGTCCATCAAAAACGATTTTAACCGGCACCCGCTGAACGACCTTGACATAATTACCCGTCGCGTTTTCAGGCGGAAATAGGCTAAAACGCGATCCGCTACCATCCTGAATGGAGTCTACATGGGCCTTAAAAACCTTTCCAGGATAAGCGTCTACGGAAACTTCCACGGGATCGCCTTTTTTCATGCCGTGAAGTTCTGTCTCCTTAAAGTTTGCGGTGACCCAAACATCCGGGCTGACGATGGCCAGCATGGTTTGCCCGGGATCCTCATAGTCCTGAAGCTCCACTGTTTTTTTAGTGACATAGCCATCGGAAGGAGAATTGACATGGGTATAAGCGAGATTAAGCTCGGCCGCCGATTCTTTTTTAAGCGCGAGCTGAAGCTGGGCCTTGGCCACGTCCACGGCCGCTCGGGCGTGATCGTAGGTTTGTTGAGAGATTTGGTTCTCATGATAGAGCTTGGCGTAGCGCGCCAAATCGAGTTCCGCCTGATGAGCCGAAGCAGAAGATGCGGCCACTTCCGCTTGCGATTGATTGAGACGCGCTTCGTATTCGCGTGGATCGATTTCAACCAGGGGATCTCCCTTCTTGACGAATTGATTGTCATCAACGTAAATTTTAATCACGGGTCCCGGGACGCTGGGGCTGATCATGAAGATGTGCCCGTCGATAAAAGCGTCGTCGGTGTCTTGATGAAAGCTCCAATAAAAGTAGTACCAAAGCCCGGCGACCAACAAAACCGACCCGATTCCAATTCCAATTTGAATCAAACGCTTTTGATGGGATTTTTTCATCTGAGGAACCGTTCCGGCGTTTGAATGGCCGCGGGCGTCTAACGATCCTTGAGCGTCTTTAGTCGTTTCCATGATTACCTTTCACCTCTAAAATCCGAATTGCTGGGCTTTGCCCAAGGACAAAAACAAGTGAATCCAGGCGTTGTTGTCGGCCGCGATGGCCCCGACGACGGCGTTCCTGGCTTCAGCCATTGAATCTTGCGCGCGAACCAGTTCTTGATTGTCCCCGATGCCGGCTTTAAAACGATTCTCGGCTAGATTGAGCTCAAGCTCTGCCAGTTTTTTTGTTTGAGAACTGGTTTCAACTTCTTCCTCAGCCGCCTGGAGTTCCAAAAGAGCCGTTCTGACGTCTTGATCTATTTGGACCTTGGTGTCTTCAAATTCGGCGGCCGCTCGCTCCATTTGAGAAATCGCCGCAGTTGCTTGGCTACGGATTTGTCCGCCGGTAAAAAACCTCCACATAAGTCCCGCTCCCAAATTCCCCGTGGGAATGTCATCTTGTGTCGGGGTAATGCCGCTGAGCCCGTAATCGCCGTTAATCGTGACCGTCGGAATTCTCGATAAATGAGCGGCGCTCAAGGTCAATTTCGCGCTTTCAAGGCTCTTTTTCTCGACTTGAATTTCCAGGCGCGCGGAATAGGCTTTGGATAAGGAATCAGCCAAGGGCGGCGCCGATTTTGAAATGACACCTAGCCGCTCTTGAAGAATAATAGGGCGTCCCAAGGGAATGCCAATGATGTGTTTAAGCCTCATGTCGGCTTTCTGGGCGGCAAGATCGGCGACGATGACTCTAAGATGCGCTTGTGATTGGCTGGTTTTTGCCCGAGCCAGATCAATAGGGTCTGCGGTTCCGGAATTGACCTTGTCCTGGGCCAATTTCAAAAGCTCTAAAGCCAAGGTTTCATCCGCTTTGGCCGCGATAATTTCTTTTTGGGTCCTCAGATCGTCGACATATGCCAATGCGGCGGCGGCGGCCACTTGTTCCGCGGCTAATTTTTCTCCCAAAACTGCCATTTCATTTTGCCTTCGGGCCGCTCTAAGAGACTGGACTGCGCTCAAATCCAGCACATTGTCGACTAAATGAAGCCGCGCGTCAAACACATTATAAGGTCCGATAGAGCCGGGAATTCCGGGCAATAAACCAGGAGTAAAGCCCATAGCCGCGAGATTGAGTTTGTAGGTTCTATTTTCCGACATCGTCCCAATGACCTGGGGCAAAAGGGCCGAAGCGCCCTGAAGGACCTGGGAACGGGATTCCGTCGTTTGAGCCTTGGCCAGTTTCATTGTCAGATTGTTTTTGATGGCCATGGCAATGGCTTGCTGGATGGAGAGGTCAAGCGGCACGGAGTTTTCCGCGGACAAATTTAACGGCCAAATCAAAATCAAGAGCAGAAAAAGGGGACAGTCCCTTTTTTTAAGCCTTATTTTATCTTTCTTTGTCATAGCGAAAAGGAAAAGGGGACAGTCCCCTTTTTAAGCCGCCGCCTTTTCAGCGGGCAATTCTCCCAATAATCTCATCGCATCTTTCAGTTCATCGTCATGTTTATGACTTTCAAAACGCGACAAAACGAGATACCAAGAGGGGCAAACATAAAGGCTCATCAAGGTTGAGACAAGGACCCCGCCAAAGACAACGACTCCCATCGGACGAATGGTCTCCTCTCCGGCGCCTGAGGCAAAAACGGCGGGAGCCGCTCCGGCTAAAGTCGCAAGAGAGGTCATCAAAATCGGGCGAAGCCGAACCGGCCCCGCGTCTAAAAGCGCGTCAATGACGCCCTTCCCTTGCCGCCGTCTCTGATTGGTAAAGTCCACGATCAAGATCGTGTTTTTCTTGACGATTCCCAAAACCAAAATGAGTCCAATTAAGCTATAAATATTTAAGGAAACCCCCGCGATTCTCATCGCAAAAAAAGATCCGGCGACAGCCGAGGGAAGGCTGATCATGATGACCATGGGATGGATAAAGCTGCGAAACTGGGTCCCCAAAATCATATAAGCCGCAAAAAGCCCTAAAATTAAAGCGACAATCAAGCTCTGAAAAGACTCCTTAAAAGCTTTCATGTTTCCGGAGAGCATGATGTGATATCCCGGCGGCAACATTTTTTTGGCCGTCTCTTTGATGAAATCGATCGCGTCCGCCGCTGATTTCCCTTGCTTGATATTGGCAAAGATTGTGACCGCGCGCTCTCTATTGTAGCGAGTGACCTGCAAAAGAGTTTTATCCTTGATGATATCCACCACTTTTTTAAGAGGGACAATCTCGCCCTGATTATTGCGAATCCACAGTTTTCCGATGTCGGCGGGAACATCGTTGTCTTGATCGACCAATTTAATTTGAATATCGTCTCTGTGGCCTTCGGCATCGGTGTATTTGGCGAAGCGAAGCCCTCCGACGGCGGCGTTCAAGGTCTGGGCGATATCGGCAACATTGACTCCGTGAGCCGCCGCTTTGGCCCTATTAGGGACGACCCGAATCTCCGGCATGCCGGGCTCGTAGTCGCTGGTGATGCTGGTCATAAGTCCCGATTGAGACATTTTTTTCATCAAGGCATCGGATAGATCGGCAATTTTGCCCCAATCGGGACCCTGAACGGCAAATTCAATCGGATAGCCCCTTTGCGCGGAAAACCCGGTCAAGGAAAGATCCAGGATGGATACGGTCCAAACCCCGGGAAGCTTTTGAATAAATTTTCTTAAAAAAGGCTGAAACTGCTGTTGCGTCGGAACCTTTTTAAATGGCGGAGCCAAGGGACGCACCGGAGGATCTTTCATCGTCACAAACATCATTCCCTGATTGACGAGCCCGCCTTGAAACCCGCCTATAGCCGCGTAGTAGTCTTTAATCTCGGGACGATTCTTTAAGAAATTTTCCACTTTTTTGATGACCTTATCGGTAAATTCCATGGAAGACCCAATCGGCGTTTGAATCTGCACCATGAAGCGGCTTTGATCCTGTGGCGGAATAAATTCCTTGCGAACCCCTTTAAGAGCGATAAAAGAGAGACCAAACACGATCCAGGCGGAAGCGATCATCCAATAGGGATGCTTGAGCGTTTTCTGGAGCGATTTGCGGTAAATATTCCTTAAATAGCCGATGACGGCCTCAATGGCGTTGTCGATCTTTGAAGTGGAAGATTTGGGCGTCAGAAATTGAGAACAGCGCATCGGGGTCAAGGTCAAAGCCTCTAGAAGCGAAAAGAGAACTGCGACCGACATCGTCACTCCAAATTGATAGAAAAATCGTCCGATGATTCCCTGCATGAAAACGACGGGGACAAACACCGCGAAAATGGCCAAGGACGCGGCGACCGCCGCTCCGGTGATTTCTCGGGCCCCGACAATGGAAGCTTGAACCCGCCCCATGCCATCGTCTATATGGCGTACAATATTTTCCAAAACCATAATCGCGTCATCAACGACAATTCCCACCGATAGAGACAAGGCCAGCATGGTAAAGCTGTTAATGGTAAACCCAAGAAAATAAAGGACGATAAAGGTCCCTAAAAGCGCGGTCGGAATCGCGAGAAGAATATTAAAAGCCGAGGCGAAGCTGGCGAGAAATAGCAAGCAAACCACCGAGGTGGTTACGCAAGATTCCGTGAGAGTTCTGAGGAGTTGATGCACCGCCTGCTCGATAAAGATGGTTGTGTCCGTCACGATTTTGACGGTGATGCCGTTGGGCAGGCGATGGGCTAATTCCTTGACCTTCTTTTTGACTTCATGCCCCACTTCCACAGCGTTGGCGCCGGGAGATTTAAGAACGCCGACTCCAACTGAGGGAATTCCATCCATGCGGGAAATACGGCGAATATCATCGGTCCCTTCTTCAACATCAGCCACATCTTTGAGTTTGAGAGGTCTCCAAACCGGAACCCCGTTGCGGGTCGGCATGACCAAATTTCTCATCTCATCAACCGTGTTAGCCTCGGTAATCGCGCGAACGTTACTTTCCACCGGACCGTTGTCCATGTATCCGGAGGGAGCGAGCATATGCTCTTTATTGACCGCGTCCATGACATCCATCGGCGTCATCTCAATTTTTCTGAGTTTATTGGTATGAATCCATAAACGCATCACCGGCAAAATATATCCGCCCAAAAACACGCTTCCCACTCCCGGCAGAGAGGTAATATAGTCTTGATAATGGTCGCGCAGGGTCAACATCAGGGGCCGCAAGACCGGTCCCGCTTTGTAAGTGGAATAAAAATCGACATTTTTAGCCGACGGTTCCATCAGCGCGGTCCAGAGTATTGGCTGACTGTTCGCGTTAAATTGAGCAATGACCGGAGGATCCATGCCGCCTTCGCCGATCGGCGGCAAATATCTCTGAGCCGCCGAAATCGCGTTTTGAACCTGAACCATCGCGCCATTGATGTCGGTCCCCAGGGTAAATTGCAAGGTGATATTGGATTGTCCCTCCTGAGTCGTCGACTGAACGAGTTCAAGCCCCGGAATCGTCATGAATTGATTTTCCAAGACATCCGTGACCGCCGACTCCATGGTCATGGGATCGGTTCCTTCCCAGGTCGCGGTGACCGTCAAAACCGGGAAATCCACGTCCGGCATTTGGCTGACTCCCATGCGGGAAAATCCGATGATTCCAAAGACAATCAAGGCCGTCATCAAACACCAGGCGAAAACTGGATTTTCAATCGAGTAATCTGAAATGGTCATTGTTTTACCTTGCCCTGAGTTTCGCCAAGCGCTTGGCGCACTTCCGCTTCCTTGTTGGAGGGCCCGCCCGCCGCGACCTTGAGTTGAACCGCAGCGTAAATGGCTTGTTGCTGGTTTTGGTTAAGAACCATTCGATCATTGAGAAGAGTCGTGATGCTGGTTAAAACATCGAGATTGGTCACTAGCCCTTTCTTGTAATCCGATTTTTCCGCTTCGACATTTTGAGCGGCAAGTTTCGCGGTTTTATCCAAGGCATTTACCGCGCGCAAGGTCCAATGAAGAGCGCTATAAGCGGTGTTGACGTCATTTCTGGCTGTTCTCTCGGCTAAAGACAACGCCTGTTTAGCCGATTTTTCCTGAGCTTTGGATTGTTTGACCTCGCCGGAGATAAGGCCGCCGTCAAAAATGGGAAAAGAAAGATTAAAATTCCCGTCGTAATGGGTATTGCTGGCAAATGGAACGTTATTAAGAAAATAATCGCCCCCCGCGGTCACGGTCGGAAGGCGGCTACGGCGATAAATGGAGGTTTGAGCTTCGGCCGATTCAAAATTAGCTCTTGCAGCTTCCACGTCTTCCCGATGTTCGGCCCTGACTAAAAAAGGCTGCCTTGAGGGCAAGGCAGGCAGGGAAATTTCTTGAGGGATAAACTCGGCGTCATCTCCCGTTAAAAAACGCATCAATTCCTGACTGACGGCTTCTTGACCTCTCGTCAATTCTAATTGGGATTCAAACTGGGCCAATTGAGAAGCGGCCGACAACACGTCCGAGTCCCTAGCCCGCCCGATTCTCTTCCAATATTTGAGAAAATCCACTTGATTTTGCATCGTGACAATGGTGTCTTTTTGAATCTTGATTTGTTTTTGATACATCAAGAGGTTGGTATAGGCCTGGGCCACGCTTTGATACAGGAGAGATTCCGCCCGATCTTTGGCCAGTTTTGCCGCGCGCACCCCCAATTTTCCGACTTTATAAGCCAAATATTCCCGAAAACCGTCAAAGATCGTCTGAGTCGCGCTGAAGGACTCCTCATGATAGTTAGTGATATCGATAAAAGAAAGACCTGGAATATTGGGGCTTTCTTGGAGAAACTGCGTCGCTCCAAAAGAAACATGGGGGAGAAGAGCGGAAATCAGCTGTTCCACTTGTCCTAAGGCGCTTTTGACGGCTTCTTTTGATTCCGCGAAGGTTTCGCTTCTTTTAATAGTCAGGCGATAGGCCTCATCCAAGGTGATGGGGCGAACGGGAAAATGCGAGTTATCATCCAAAACTTGGGCGCTGGGAACCCGGGCCGCCGCTTGTGCCCAAGCGAAACAAGGATAAAACCCGCAAAAGATCAGCGCTAAAGCCGCAAACGCCTTTTTCACCGAGTTCTCACTCCGTTGAGGAAAAAATCGACCACGGAATCCGCGCGCCGAGGCAGGTCTTCTTTTTTACCCGAAAACAAACGGTAAAGAAGAGAAGCCCGGCAAAGGCCAAAAAAAACGCAGGCGGTGCGTTTAGGATCTTTCATCTTGATTCCAGAGGTTTTTGAAAAGCGGTAAAGAATCTGAGACAGATATCCCATGTCTCCGGCGATTCTCTTGGCCAGTTTTCGGCAGGATTTTTGGCCGCAGCCGGAAAAACGATCCGGCCCCACCCGCATCAGAAAATCGCTATTGGTGTCGAGATGAGACAAAATGGATTCAGCCGTGGTTTTTAAAAGCGAAATGCCCTCTAAAGTTGATTCGGAGATTTTCCTAAGCGCCGACTCCAAGGAATCGGAAAGATCAAGATAGGCTGCGGAGAGAAGCTCTTCCTTGTTTTTATAGTGAAGAAAAAGCGTTCCCTTGGCCACCCCGGCTTTATGGGCGACATCATCCAAGGTCCAGCCCGAAATCCCCTTTTTAACGAGCATCGAGCGCGTGGATTCAAGGATGCGCCGCTTTTTAATCGATAAATCCAAAACCATAATAAATGACTGACTAGTCAGTCATTTATTATAGCATAGATTAATCAAAGAAATTTCTCGCGACAAAAAATAGGTTTTCCTTGCGTTCGCGCAAACGCCGATAAAAATAAGGGAACCAATGGGTTCCATAGGGAATATAAACACGAACGGAATGCCCCTCTGAAATCAACTCCTCCCAACGCCTGGGCCTGAGCCCGTAAAGCATCTGAATCTCATAGTGGTCTTTTGAGATTCCTTCTCTCTCGGCGGCAGAAACAGCCGCCTTAATGCGCTCATCATCGTGGGTCGCAAAAGCGGGAAGCGGAGCCTTGAGCAGCATTTGGGACAATCGGTCATAATTTAAGTTGACCTCTTTCTTGTCCGGAAAAGCGATGGAATCCGGCTCTTTATAAGCCCCCTTACACAGGCGAACCCGCGCTTTTAAAGAGACTAGTTCTTGAATGTCTTTTTCGCTTCTTCTTAGGTAGGCTTGAATGACGATACCGACGTTTTTGCGCGTTGAAAACACGTCTTTAAATAAATCCAGGGTCGGCTGGGTCAAAGCTGAACCCTCCATATCGATTCGGACAAAATTATCGCGCTTGGCGGCTTCGTCGACAATTTTTTCCAAAAGTTCGCGCGCCAATTTTGGATTAAAATTAAAACCTAATTGGCTGATTTTTAAGCTGACATTGGAATCAACCCGCGCCTCGGCAATTTTTGTAAGGAGGGAAATATACTCATCGCAAGAACGCTGGGCGTCCGCCTCTCGAGAGCAATCCTCGCCCAAATAATCCAGGGTCGCCTTTATTCCCTTGGAATTGAGTTTTTTGACCACCTCCAAGGCTTCTTCAATTGTGTCTCCGGCTACAAAACGGCGCGCAAGAAATGTAAATGGTTTCATAAAAGGGCAATCTCAATGTAGTGTCGCGCCGCAACTAAGGCAGAATTTAGCCGTCGGGGAATTGGGCGCATGGCATTGCGGGCAAAGCGATTGCGACAGCCTTTTTCCGCAGGAAGAACAAAATTGCGCTCCCGCCGGAACATCGGATCCGCAAGAAGGGCAATGGGCGGTAGCCAGTATTACCGGAGATCCACAAACCCCGCAAAATTTGCTGGTGGGAGATATCTGAGCGTGGCATTGGGGGCAAACGGCGGTTTGGGCCGGCAAAACAGCGGCGCCGCCTCCCATCGCTTGAGACATCGCTTGCCCCATGGGAGCTCCAAAACCAAGGCCAGCCCCCATTCCAAGACCCATGCCGACCATGCCGCCCGCCATGCCGGCGTTTTTCGCGGCATCATCCATCGTGTTAAAACTGCGCACCGTTTTATAGGACTGATCGCCCAGGATTTGAACCTCCGCTTTTTCAGCCAAGGCCTTTTTAAGGCTGACGACGGAGGGATCGTCTTCCGGAACGTTGATGGAATTTAAATAAAAAGTTTCAAGAGAGACGCCAAAACGAGCGAAATCATCTTTTAATTTAGCCGCAATCGCGGAGGACAACACTTCCAGAGACGCGCTAATCTCAAGCAGGGATATTTTCTCTTTAATGATGGATTGGGCGATGGAATCCTTGGCCTTGGTAATCAAAGCCCCGCGGAAATACTCATTGACCGCCTCGGCGGTAAATTCTTTCACTGTTCCGGCCAACTGAACGATAAAGCGCCGTGAATCCGCGACGCGAATTCCAAACTGGCCGAACGCGCGGACGGGGAGAAAAACATTGTATTTGGGATCAAGAACCGGAATGGGTTCCTGGGTTCCCCATTTCAAGTTAAGGACGGAGACGCGGTTGACATAGTAAATTTCGGCCGCGAAAGGCGTCCGATTGCCGAATGGAACATTGACCAAGACCCGCAAAATAGGAAGATTGGCCGTTTCCAAGGTGTGGGTCCCGGGGCCGAGCACGTCCAAGGCTCTTCCTCCTTTAAAGAAAACCGCCTCTTGGGACTCATTAACGATGACCTGGCTGCCCCAGCTCAATTGGTCCGAGGGATATTTCCAGACCAAAAGGTTCGGATCGCCGTCAAATTTCACGACATCGATAATCGCCATGGATTTTCTCCTATTTCTCTCTAGGCAAACGCCGCCTTTCTTGCCTTTTCGTAAAGATGAGAGTGTTCTTCATTGATGATTAAATCAATATCCGCTTTTTGCATATTAAAGCGCGCCCCAAAAACCTCGAGGGCTTTCTCGCCATTGCCCTTTCCATTTCCCGTAATCGCCAAAACCGCCATCGCGCTCAAATAACGCCGAGCTTCTGTTTGGTTTTGGGGCAAGGCGACTTCCAATTTACCAGATTTGGCCGCGTCAACACAATTGAGCACGAAATCCATCGGAATATGTGCGCGATCAGCCAGTTGAGAAACCAATTTCATTTCCTGAGGATCGACGCCATCCGCGGCCAAAACCGCGACCAAGACCTTAATCAACGTTTGTGGGTCAAGACCGGAATGAAGGATTTCATAAAGCTCTTGTTCCTCTGGCGGGAGACTGTCAACCGAGGGTTTCCATTGGGAATGGGAAACGACCGAGTCCAGAACCCAATCATAGGCCCCGTCGTTGAGAGTTCGCCCGCAGTATTGGCAGGTTGGGGAATCTCCATCGGCAAGAGCGGCTCCGCAACCTTGGCAATGAAAAGAGCCGAAGAAATTAAGGACGGTTTTGGGATTGCTTTGAACCCCGTTTTTACGCTTGACATTAAACACCCAATCGCGAAAAACCTTGCCCAAGGGATCATATTTTTTCGTTTGTTGATTGTAGGCGAACTCATCGGCCATCCATCGGACAGAGACGTGTGCCCATTCAAAATTTGGTTTTCTCTCAAGCTCCAAGACCTCAACCGCGCCGACAGCTTCATTAAAATACGCCTTTGGAAGTGCGGAGGCGATTTCTTTTTTAAAGCCTTCGAGATACGAATCAGAGGCAAAGCGCGCAATAAAATCCGCGTTTTTGAGATGATAGGCCTGCCTCATTTTCCAAAAAAGAATGGAGACCCTGTCTTCAAGCGAAATCAAATCCATCGCGGCGTCGGAACTGATGAAATTATCCCAACCGATGACCTGGGACTCGGGCTTGGCCATTCTCCACTCGGCATCTTGGGTGATTAAGGCCAAAACCCAATCGTTTTCCCCGCTATTGAGAAAGGAACCGCAGGCCTCGCATTGAACGGAGCTCGCTTTTTGGACAGCCCCGCAATTGGGACAAGCCCCCTCTAGCGAACCACGCTCCAAGGTCTTAGCCCCCTTCCTTCTCACAAAAGACCAGACCTCGGAAAACTCCTCGGGGCTTTTATTCCCGTCAAAATAAAGGCCGGTGTCCGCGTAGACCTTATAATTGACGCAAGAAGCGTTAAAAGAAACGTGGATCACGTCGAAAAATGAGGTGGAATCAACGGCCAGGATGGACTCTCTCAGCACTTCTAAATTCTCCATGATTTCTTTGACGCCGTTGGATTTTTGAAGCGCTAATTGAGAAGAGAATCGAATAAACACTCCGTCGGAAATGAGAGCCCGCGCCCCCGACATGTCTTGGGCCGCCCACGCCGATTGAATTTTTATGAAAGCGCCTTTGGCATGGTTTAGAAATCCCTCCTCAAAAAACCGCGGGTCCCGCGATTGAATATCGGCCAATTTTG
>JAJZJF010000007.1 GCA_021810245.1 bacterium | reverse complement strand
CGGAGACAATATCGACATTGATGTTGAACTCATCTGTCCTATCGCTCTTGAAAAGGGACTTCGCTTTGCGGTCAGAGAAGGCGGCCACACCGTCGGAGCCGGAGTCGTCGGCGATATCATCGCTTGAAAAAAATTAAATAATAAGGTAAAATAACATGGTTGAGCTAAGCAGTCCGCAGCAAAAAATTCGGATACGGCTTCGTTCGTATGACTATCGC
This sequence comes from bacterium, assembly GCA_021810245.1. Lineage (GTDB taxonomy): Bacteria > Elusimicrobiota > Elusimicrobia > UBA1565 > UBA9628 > JAKAQV01. Next base: position 46,910 of record JAJZJF010000007.1, on the reverse strand, counting down.
ATCTTAGATGCGAGTGTGGGGAAGATTGTTGAAACCGCCCAGCGCACAGGCGCTGTGGTTCGGGGTCCGGTACTCCTTCCGACGCGGATTAAAAAATATACGGTGTTGCGTTCTCCACACGTGGATAAAAAATCCCGTGAGCAATTTGAGATGCGCATTCACAAGCGTCTTATTGAGCTCGACAGCACTACGGCAAAGACCGTAGACGAATTGATGAAGTTGGACTTGCCGGCTGGGGTTGACGTTGAAATAAAACTCTAGTCTGGGGAATTTTTTTTAACATTCGAGGGTCATGTGAGCGAAGAAACAGAAAAGCCGGAACAGACGGAATCTAAAACGGGCGCGGTTAAAAAAGCTCCCGCATCTCTGCGCGTTATTTTTGGCCAGAAAGTGGGAATGACGCAGGTTTTTCGTCAGAGAAATGGGCGTTTGTGCGATGTCACGGTGGTTCAAGCTGGCCCCTGCGATGTAATCGGAGTTAAAAGCTCAAGCGGTTCGGATGGCTATAATGCCGTTCAATTGGCCTATGGGAAACGCAAAGAGAAAAATCTTTCCAAGGCGCTTTTGGGGCAATTTAAGAAAGTTTCCGTTTCTCCGGCGCGCTGGGTTCGCGAAGTTCGAGTTGACAATGTTTCTGGTTTTGAGCTTGGGCAGCAAGTGCATGTGGCCGATATTTTTAAACCCGGGGATTATGTCGATGTCCAAGCCGTTAATAAAGGAAAAGGTTTCGCTGGGGCGATGAAGCGCCACGGTTTTCGAGGTTTGCCAGCTTCTCATGGAGCTTCCGATAAGCAGCGTTCTCCCGGTTCTTTGGCTTCTCGCCGCTCTTTAGGGCGGGTATTGCCCGGTCAGAGAATGGCGGGGCGCATGGGCGGAGAGATGTCTACCGTTCAGAAAATTGAAGTCATTGAAGTCGATGCGAGTCAAAATTTAGTTTATCTACAGGGTTCTGTTCCTGGGCCGCGCGGCGGCTTAGTCAAGGTTTTTGAAACGGTTAAATCTAGAAAATTCTGGATTGAGCCTGTCAAGTCCGCCATTAAGAAAGACAAGATGGGTAATATTATTACGGCCAAGAAGCCGACGGCAGCTAAAAAATAAGGTTTGGTGAGATTGAATATGCCGCAATCAAAAGAAAAACAAGCAAAAATGCAGGCTCCCCTTTTGAATATGAAAGGGGAATCAGTGGGGCAGATTGATTTGCAGGATACTTTTGCCGAGATTAGTCCTTCCAAGGAATTTCTCCATGAGTATGTGACTGTCTATTTAGCAAATCAGCGGGAGCGTTCGGCGAGCGTAAAGACTCGCTCGGAAGTTTCCGGCGGCGGCAAAAAACCTTGGAAACAGAAACATACCGGGCGCGCGCGCGCGGGGTCTATTCGTTCTCCTTTATGGAGGCATGGCGGGGTTATTCATGGCCCGAAGCCGGGACGCCTCCATCTGGATTTTCCCAGACAAAAAGCGCGCAAGGCTTTAGCGCATGCGTTGGCCGCTAAATATCAAGAGGGAAAAATCACGTTTCTGGATTCCGTTCAATTGAGCGACGCTCGCACCCGCGAGATGGCGTCTCTTTTGAAGAAATTAAATTGTTCCCCAAGAACTGTTCTGGTGATTGAGGAAAAAAATCCCAAGGTCTCTCTCGCTGCCCGTAATATTAAAGATCTTACCGTCACTCAGCCCGAAAATTTGAACGCATATGGGGTTTTGGCGGCCGACCGGCTTGTTTTGACCCAGGCGGCATGGCAGAAATTGAGCGTTGTGGGAAAATAATTTATGGAAAATCTTTACGGAATTATCGAACGGCCTATTCGCACCGAGAGAAGCACTATTTTAAAAGATAAGCAGAACGCATATGTTTTCCGCGTGAATAAATCGGCTACGAAACCCGAGATCAAAAAAGCCGTGGAAGGTCTTTTTCATGTGACTGTAGAAGACGTCCGGACGATGGTTTTCCCCGGAAAGATTCGCCGCGTGACGAGAAGCGTCGGGCGAAAATCGGATTGGAAAAAAGCGGTCGTGCGCGTCAAAGCGGGCCAATCTATTAAAATCGGAGAGGAAAATTAGATGGGTCTTAAATTTTATAAACCTTATACTCCCTCTCGTCGCAATATGACGAGCCCGGATTTTGCGGAATTAACAACCGATACTCCGGAGAAAAGCTTATTAAAAAATCTTCGTAAAAAAGGCGGGCGCAATAACACTGGAATGATCATGGTGCGCCATCAGGGTGGCGGTCACCGTCGCGCCTATCGGATTATTGATTTTAAGCGCGAAAAATTCGGCGTTCCAGGGCGCGTTGCCTCTATTGAATATGATCCGAACCGAAGCGCGCGCATTTCTCTCATTAATTACAACGACGGAGAGAAACGCTATATCGTTCATCCCGTGGGGCTCAAGGTTGGGGACGTGATTATGAGCGGCCCCTCCGCGGAAATTAAAGTCGGAAATGCCTTGCCCTTGTCGTATATCCCTGATGGAACTTTTATCCATAATATTGAGCTTCAGCCTGGTCGTGGCGCACAAATGATTCGCTCCGCCGGTTCTCAAGCGCAGTTGATGGCAAAAGATTCCGGTTTCGCTCAGCTTAGAATGCCTTCGGGAGAGATTCGCAAGGTGCCGGATTCTTGCTTGGCGACCATTGGACAAGTTTCCAATACCGATCACAATACCATCAGTCTCGGTAAGGCTGGCCGCTCAAGACATCTGGGGATTCGGCCCACAGTTCGCGGCGGCGCGATGAACGCGACTGACCATCCGATGGGCGGTGGGCGCGGGAAATCAAAGGGTGGAAACCATCCGAAATCGCCTTGGAATCAATTGGCGAAGGGTTATAAGACCCGTAAGAAAAGCAAAATCTGGAGTTGGATGATTGTCGCGGATCGCCGGCGCGCTAAGCAGGTGGCGGCGTAGTTCAGTTTGATGAGGTGAAGGAAAAAATATGAGTCGATCGACTAAAAAAGGTCCGTATATAGACGCTAAGCTGTTTAAAAAAGTGCAGAAGATGAACGTTGCCGGGGAGAAGAAGATGATTAAGACCTGGGCTCGAGCTTCTGCGATTCCGCCTGAATTTGTTGGACATACTTTCGGCGTTCATAATGGGCGTAAATTTTTACCGGTCTACGTGACCGAACAAATGGTCGGCCACCGCTTGGGGGAATTTTCCTTTACAAGATTCTTCAGATCTCATGGCGGCATGCATAAAGAAGCGACGGCTCTCACTTAATAACATGGAAGCGACAGCATACGGACGTTTTCAACGATACGGGGCGCGGAAGGTCAATCAGGTCCTCGATGAAATTCGGGGCAAGGCCGTTCTTGAGGCGGAAGAGATTCTGCCAAACATCCCGCGCATTTCCGGAAAGATGGTCGCGCACGTGGTGAAATCCGCCGCGGCCAATCTCGCGAACAAGGCGGCCAAACAGGGCAAGCCTCTCGTTCCGGAGAAGGTTTATATTAAGTCGTGTTGGGCGACTATCGGCCCGTTGGGCGCCATGCGGCGCGTCAACCCGGGTCCGCAGGGGCGCGCGATGACGCTACACCGCAAGATTTGTCACGTCACCGTTGTCGTCTCCGACTCCTATCAAAAGACGGGGAAAGGGAAATAATATGGGAAATAAAACTCATCCTAACGCGATGCGTTTGGGCTACATCCACGATTGGGAATCGCGTTGGTTCTCTTTAAAAGAAATGCCCGCCTTGATTGGAGAAGATCATCGCATTCGTCTGTTGGTTAAGCGGACATTTCGGCATGCGGCTGTCAGCGCGGTGGCTATTGAACGGGCAGGAACTTATTTGCGAGTCAATGTTCACACCGCTCGCCCGGGGATCGTTATCGGGAAAAAGGGCGCCGATATTGAATCTGTTCGCAAGCAAATTGAAGACATGACCGGCCGTAAAACTTTTATCAATGTCATTGAAGTTAAAGAACCGGAATTAGATTCTCGTTTAGTGGCTGAAGCTATTGCCGCTCAGATTGAAAAGCGCGCGGCCTATCGGCGCGTGATGCGCCGGGCGATGGAACGCACGATGCAGTCTGGAGCTTTGGGAATTAAAGTCATGGTGGGCGGGCGTTTAAATGGATCGGAAATCGCTCGCCGGGAATGGGCGAGGGAAGGCCGGGTTCCTCTTCACGTCTTTTCGGCGGATATTGACTACGGCTCGGCGGAAGCGATGACGACCGCAGGCCTCATTGGAGTTAAAGTTTGGATATTCCGCAAACAACTTTTCGTCAAGAGCCCTAAAGAGCTTTTGCTTCTGGCTAAGAAAGATCAGAACGTGGCGGCGATTGTCGCTCCGACGGGCATTCAGCCTGTGGCAGCGGTCGCGGCAAAAGAAGGGGCAAAAGAAGCGGCGGCGGAAAGCCCTAAAGATTCAGCGGAGCTTGAATAGGGGAATTTTATGTTGATGCCAAAACGCGTTAAATATAGAAAGCCGCATAGCCATCCTCGCATCAAGGGGCTGGCCAAGCGCGGAACCGAGATTTCATTTGGAGAATTCGGGCTTAAGGCTTTAGAGCCGAAATGGGTGACGGCTCGTCAAATCGAATCGGCTCGCGTCGCTATCGGCCGATATCTGAAAAAAGGCGGCAAGCTTTGGGTCCGCGTTTTTCCGGATAAAGCGGTGACCAAGCATCCCGCTGAAACTCGTATGGGAAAGGGAAAAGGCGCTCCGGATCATTGGGTTTGTGTCGTTAAGCCGGGCCGCGTTCTCTTTGAATTGGAAGGAATTCCCCAGGAAGAGGCCGAAAAGGCTTTTGGCTCCGCTTCGTATAAGCTTCCGATTAAGACGAAAGTGGTAGTCCGGGAGCACATCTAGTTTAAAGGTTTTAAAATGAAGACAAAAGAACGAGAAGCGAAAAAAAGTTTGACCGTAGCGGAATTGGAGCAGGAATTGCGGCAAACAAAAGAAAAGCTGGCGAATCTCTCTTGGAAACATTCTTTAAGTCCATTGGATAATCCGATGGAGTTGAGAAATCTGAGGCGCTATATCGCCCGGATTAACACTTGGATTTCCAGTAAGAAGGTGGGTGCCCATGGCTCTTGAATCATCTGTTGAAAAATCGAGATCAAACCGGAAAGTCTTTGAGGGTTTGATCGTCTCCGACAAAATGACGAAGACTCGAATCGTTTCTGTTGAGCGCTTAACCAAGCACAGAGTCTATGACAAAGTAATGAGAAAAAATTCTCGTTTAGTCGTTCATGATGAAGAAGGGACTTCAAAGTTGGGAGATTTGGTTGAAGTGATGAGTTGTCGCCCCCTTTCCAAAACCAAGCGCTGGCGCCTGGTGCGCATCGTCAAAAAAGCTCCGGCGGGTTATGTTGCGGCCAATCAGAAAGAGGCCTCAGCGGGAGGCATTGCGGGATGATTCAGCTACGCTCTATTTTAAATGTCGCCGATAATTCCGGCGCGAAAAAGTTGCAATGTTTCCATGTGATGGGCGGTTCTTATCGGCGTTACGCCGGGGTTGGAGACATCATCGTCTGCAGCGTTAGAGACGCTATCCCACATGGCGCGATTAAAAAGGGAGAAGTCGTTAAGGCCGTCGTGGTCAGAGTCGCCAGGAACTCGCGGCGCGCGGACGGTTCTTACGTCCGTTTTGATGAAAATGCCGCTTGCTTGATTGATGATAAAAATGAACCCAAGGGAACGCGCGTTTTCGGCCCCGTGGCGCGGGAACTCCGCGACAAGGAGTTTTTAAAAATCATCTCTCTCGCTCCGGAGGTGATCTGAGATGCTTAAAATCCATAAAAAAGACAAAGTGATGGTCATGTCCGGCAAGGACAAGGGGAAAATTGGCGAGATCGTAAAAGTTTTTCCCGATAAAATGAGAGTTTTGGTTTCGCAGGTCAATATTGTTTCAAAGCATAAAAAAGGGACGCAGACTGACCCGGGTGGAATACAGAAGTATGAGGCGCCGATTTCTTATTCTAAGGTCATGCTGATGTGTCCGAAGTGCGAAAAGCCTTCTCGCGTGGGCCTTGAGCGCCTTCCAAGCGGAGACAACGTCCGAATTTGTCGGCGTTGCGAACAACAGATTGAATAATTGAGAAATAGAACATGGCTACAATAGAGAAAAATAAGACGGAAAAGCCCGCTCAGGCGCGTGCGCCTAAGCAGGCTCATGGTAACAAGCCGGCCGCTGTCGTTTCTTCCATTGTCGTTTCGGATGGCAAGGAGACGCCGCACCCAAAACCGCGATTGAAAAAATATTACCAAGAAGAGCTGGTTCCAGGATTAATGGAGAAGTGGAGCCTTGAAAATCCCTTTCAGATTCCTCGCTTGATTAAAATTGTCATCAACATGGGCGTCTCGCGCGCGCGGGAGAACGTTCAGGCTCTTGATTCCGCCCGAGAAGAATTGGCGATGATGGTCGGGCAATGGCCGCAGGTTCGTAAATCAAAAAAATCCATCTCAAATTTTAAGTTAAGAGAAGGGATGCCGATTGGCTTGCGCGTGACTCTGCGGGGCGATCGGATGTGGGAATTCTTAGATCGGATGATTGCGATTGCGATTCCGCGTATTCGCGATTTCCGCGGATTGGAGTTAAAGGGTTTTGATGGCCGGGGAAATTACAATCTCGGTCTTAAAGATCAAACCATATTCCCTGAAATCAATATGGAGAGATCCTTGGGACAACAGGGAATGAATGTCACCATCGTAACTTCTGCGGGGAAAGACGACCGCGGTTTAGAATTTTTGACCGCCTTGGGATTTCCGTTTAAGAAACCTCAAAATTCCGGGCACGGAAAGACCGAGGCTTTGGCCGCGGCTGGAAAGGAGAAATAGAAGATGGCTACAACGGCCTGGGTCGCGAAATTAAGGAAACCTCAAAAATTTTCTACGCGCTATAGAAATCGTTGCCAGATTTGCGGACGCCCAAGGGCGTATTACCGCGATTTCGGCTTATGCCGAATTTGTTTAAGAAACATGGCTCACCGGGGGTTAATCCCGGGAGTTAAAAAATCTTCATGGTAGGATAAAATGGACCCTATTGCTGATCTACTGACTGGAATTCGTAACGCAAACTCCCGGATGAAAGACCGGGTCGATGTTCCCTATTCTAAAATTAAGTTTGAGATTGTCAAACTTTTAAAAGATGAGGGCTTTATCGCGAATTATAAATCTCTGTATCCCGCGGGAGTTAAATACGGGATTTTGCGGGTGTTTTTAAAATATTCCCCGACAAAGGAAGCCGCGATACGCGGACTTAAGCGCGTTTCCAAGCCGGGATTGCGGGTTTATCGTTCTTATCGCCAGTTACCAATGAGAAACCCAAATGGAATGTCGGTCAGTATTCTGTCTACTCCACAGGGTTTTTTGACTGAAAGACAGGCGATTGAGAAAAAAATCGGCGGAGAAGTTCTCTGCCAGGTTTGGTAAAATTATATGAGCAGAATTGGAAAACAGCCAGTCGTGATTCCTTCGGGGGTTCAGGTTTCTGTTGCCAATCACCTGGTCACCGTCAAAGGACCTAAGGGCGAATTAAAGGAGCCTCTTCATTCTTTTGTTAGCGCGGAAGTCAAGGATGGCCAAGTTGTTTTGAGCGCCGACTTGTCGAAAGAAAAAGAGGTTTCAGCGATTTACGGCTTGTCCCGCGCTAGAATCCAAAATATGGTTTTGGGCGTTTCAAGCGGTTTCAGCAAGGTTTTAGACATTGTCGGTTTGGGCTTTCGCGCGGAAGTTGCGGGTCAGAAGCTGACTTTGGCTATTGGGAAATCTCATCCGGTCGTTTTTGAGGCTCCGAAGGGAGTGACATTGGCGGTTGACCCCAAGAAAACTCAGATTACGGTCAGTGGTATCAACAAGGAATTGGTGGGAGAGATTGCCGCTAAGATTCGAGGTTTGAGAGAGCCGGAACCTTACAAAGGGACTGGCATTCGCTATCAGGGCGAACATATTCGCAGAAAGGCCGGAAAAACTGCGGCAGGGGCTGGAGCCGCTGGCGGGGCCAAGAAGTAGGAGACAGCAATGAAGGATAAAAAGATTCGTTTTGAGTTTAGGAAAGAAAGGACACGCAGGGCTCTGGCTGAGTTTTCGTCAGATCGCCCGCGGTTGAGCGTTCATCGCAGTCTGCGCCACATTTACGCGCAGGTGATTGATGATTCCAAAGGAGTGACTGTCGCGGCGGTCTCTTCCTTGTCCAAGGAGATTCATCAGAAATTTCCAAAATCCGCGAAAAACAAAGAGGCGGCTCAGGCCGTCGGGGCGTTAATCGCCAAAAAAGCGGTGGAAGCGGGAGTTAAAAAAGTCGCTTTTGACCGCGGCGGGCGCGTCTATCATGGACGGCTAAAGGCCTTGGCTGACTCCGCGCGTTCAAGCGGGCTTGAATTTTAGAGAGGATTGAATGACTGAAACCGCGTCTGTTCCAGAAAAAAAAGAAAAAAAATCTGCGGCTCCCGGAGAAAATTTTTCTCCTGCCGCCCGATCTCCCAGAGGGCCGCGCGTCGCCGCGCCGAGACTTCCCGGAGAGTTGGTGGAAAATGTTGTCGCGATTAATCGCGTCGCTAAAGTTGTCAAGGGCGGAAAGAGATTTTCGTTTAGCGCTTTAGTGGTCGTGGGAGATGGAGAAGGCACGGTCGGGTTTGGCCTTGGAAAGGCCAAAGACGTCCAGTCTTCGATCCAAAAAGGGCAGATGCAGGCGAAAAAAGAGGTTTTTAAGTTTCCCTTGGTCAACGGGACGATTCCTCATGAAGTCATTGCCAAGTTCGGATCGGGAAAGGTTTGGATGAAGCCCGCTGCGCCGGGAACCGGCGTTATCGCCGGTGGAGCTGTCCGATCTGTTTTGGAGGCGGCTGGGGTTAAAAATATTCTAACCAAGAGCTTGGGTTCCTCTAATTCCTTCAATATGATTGGCGCGACTTTGCAATGTTTGCGTCTCTTGAGAACCAAAGAATCAATCATGAAGTTGCGTGGGAGGGAAAAATGAATTTAACTTCGTTGTCTCCGCGCGCTGGATCGCGCCGTAAAAGGACTCGCATTGGTTTGGGCGAGGGCTCCGGCCATGGTCAGACGGCCACCCGAGGACAAAAAGGGCAGCGTTCCCGCTCTGGAGACGGAAAAATGTCCGGTTTTGAAGGCGGACAGACTCCTTTGCTTAGACGCGTGCCGAAATACGGTTTTAGCAACGCTCCTTTCACCAAGCGCTATCAAGTCGTTTCCCTTACGGATATCGAACGCGTTTTTAAAAATCAAAAAGAGGTTACTTTGGAATCTCTTAAGATGCATGGTCTTATTTCCTCTAAGCTTCCCGTGAAAATTTTGAGCGGGAAGACCTCGGTCAAAAACCCGTATAAAATCTCGGTTCACGCATTTTCCGCCTCTTCTCGCGCGCAAATCGAGAAAGTGGGTGGGGCCGCTGTGGTCATAGGCGGGTAATGGCTCAAAGTCTTACCGAACTCGTTGAATCTCCGGATTTAAGGCGGAAACTCCTCTATACCTTGGGGGCGATCGCCGTTTACCGGGTGGGAGCGGCCATTCCCATTCCCGGGATTAATGCGGATGCCTTGAAATCTATTTTTAACGCTCAGCGTGGCGGCCTGCTGGGATTCATCAATATTTTCTCGGGCGGAGCCTTGAGGCGTTTCTCTATTTTTTCAATGGGAGTCATGCCCTATATCAACGCCTCGATCATCATGAGCCTTTTGCAAGGGGCGCACGTTCTGCCGCACTTGGATCGCCTCTACAAAGAGGGAGAGTTGGGTCGGCGTAAACTCAACACCTATACGCGCTATTTGACCTTGTTTTTGGCTACTTTTCAATCCTTTGGCCTCACTCTCGCGATATCCAAAATGCCAACTCCCGGAAATATTCCTGTTATCTCCAATCCTTCCTGGGGGTTTTATGTTTTGACGGTTTTGACCTTGACCTCCGGATCCATTTTCGTTATGTGGTTGGGAGAACAGGTCACTGAAATCGGCATCGGAAATGGAGTTTCTCTCATCATCTTTGCCGGCATTGTCGGGCGCATCCCAAGCGCGGTGATGAATATGATTCGCTTAGTGCAGGCCGAAGTGATGGGACTTTTGCCGGCTTTGCTGGTTTTAGCCGCCATTTTAGTCGTCACGGTTTTGGTCGTTTGGGTTGAAACCGCTCAACGAAAAATTCCGGTGCAATACGCCAAACGCGTGGTGGGAAGGAAAATGTACGGCGGCTCTCAAAGTTATTTGCCCCTTAAGGTTGATCAATCCGGAGTTATTGCAGTCATCTTTGCCGTCTCTCTGTTAGCCGTTCCTATTACAGTGGCGAGTTTCGCTCCGCAGTCAACCTGGGCGCAAAAGATGCTCCATTTCTGGGGAACCGGGAGTTGGATTTATCAGCTCGTCTATGCCGCTCTAATTATTTTTTTCTGCTATTTCTATAATTCGGTTTCTTTTAATCCCACCGATTTAGCTGACAACATGAGAAAATCAGGCGGGTTTATTCCCGGATATCGCCCCGGTGAATCGACGGCGAAATATATCGAGTGGGTTTTGGAGCGAATTACCTTGGGCGGAGCGCTATTTGTCGCGGCCATCGCCGTTCTCCCGGACTGGCTGCGCACCAGTTTAAATGTTCCTTTTTATTTTGGCGGTACGGCGCTCTTAATAGTAGTGGGCGTGGCCTTGGATACGATGGGGCAATTAGAAGCGCAACTTATCATGCGCCATTACGAGGGCTTTTTAAAAAAGAGCCGCTTAAGGCAGCGCTGGTTTAATGTGGGGAGTAGTTCATGATCACTATTTTGCTAGGCGCTCCCGGCTCTGGAAAAGGCACGCAGGCAAAATTTCTGAGCGCAAAATACGGCCTTTCTCACCTAGCTACCGGGGATATTTTCCGCAATGAAATCGCGGAGAAAACTCCTCTGGGAGTTAAGGCTCAGTCATATGTGAAAGCGGGTAAATTAGTTCCCGACGATTTAGTGACGGAAATGGTGGCGGCGCGCTTTAACTCAAAAGAGGGGCGCTATTTGTTGGATGGGTTCCCGAGAAACCTTACCCAAGCGCAGTCTTTGTCTGCGATTCTCGCTCATGAAAATCTATCGATTGATTTAGTTGTTTTGCTTAAAATTTCGCAAGAACTGGCTCTTGAGCGCATTGTTTCCCGCCGGGTTTGTTCGCAATGCGGACAAGTATACAATATTCAAACCAAGCCCGCCCCTGGCGGGAAATGCGCGAGTTGTGGCGGGGACGTTATTTTGCGCGAAGACGATTCTGAAACTACCGCGCGTAAGCGTTTAATGGTATTTGAAGACATTACGCGCCCCATGATTTCCTATTACCAATCTGAATCTGTTTTTAAAGAGGTCGATGCCGGCCGCAAACCCGAAGAAGTGAGCGCGGCTTTGTCTATGTTTGTCGATTCAATTTTTGCCAAGCTATGAGTTCCACTGTGTTAATGCCGAAGCCTCCTCGAAAAGTAGAGATGAAAACAAGGGAAGAAATATCTCTTATGCGCCAAGCTGGCGCGGTCGTTGCTGGGGCTTTGACTATGCTGAAAAAAAGCCTCTCCGTGGGAATGAGCACAAAAGATATTGATGTTCTCGCGATGGATTATTTATCAAAAAATAACGCTCAACCCGCGTTTTTGGGATACCGGGGCTTTCCTGCTTCGATCTGCGTTTCAATTAATTCCGAAGTGGTGCACGGAATTCCATCGCCGAAGAGAAAAATCGCCGACGGGGATATTGTCAGCTTGGACTTCGGTTGCGTCATTGGCGGCTTTTATGCCGATGCGGCTGTGACGGCCCCTGTCGGGAACGTTTCCGAAGAAGCCTTGCGATTGATTCAAATTACTAAAGAGTCGCTTGAGCGCGGAATCGCGGCGGCCTTGGTCGGCAACCGCCTTGGGGATATCGGTTTCGCCGTTCAATCTCATTGCGAAAAAGCCGGCTTTTCCGTCGTTTATGATTTTGTCGGACATGGCATCGGGCGGGCCCTTCATGAGGAGCCCCAGGTGCCCAACTACGGAAAGAAGGGAACGGGGATGCGGTTGGTTTCCGGCATGGTCTTGGCCATTGAGCCGATGGTGAATGCTGGTGGATCTGAAGTGAAGGTTTTAGATGACCAATGGACTGCCGTGACAAAAGATGGGCGTTTGTCCGCCCATTTTGAACATACGGTGGCCTTAACGGAAAAGGGGCCGGAGATTTTAACTCAATGAGAAAAGTTCACAGCGAGAAGGAAGAAAAAAAGGGCGATAAAATTGAAGTCGAAGGAAATATTTTAGAAGCCCTTCCCAATGCGATGTTTCGAGTGGAAATCGCTCCGGGAAAGATCGTCTTGGCCCATATTTCGGGCCGAATGAGGATGCATTACATTAAAATTCTGCCTGGAGATCGAGTGAAAATCGAGCTGTCGCCTTATGATTTAACTCGCGGGCGCATTGTCTTTAGGGAATAACGGGAGAGGTGTTGAAATGAAAGTCAGAGCGAGCGTTAAACCGATTTGCCAAAAGTGCAAAGTCATTAAAAGAGGGCGGGCCATCCGCGTATTTTGCTCGAACCCTAAGCATAAACAGAGACAGGGATAAATAAAGGAGAATTCTTATGGCACGCGTTGCGGGCGTAGATTTGCCGAAAGGGAAGCGAGTTGATGTCGCTTTGAGGTATTTGTACGGATTGGGAAAAACGACGGCTAACCAACTCCTGGAAAAATTAAATGGAGCTGTCGATCCGGCGACTCGAGTCAAAGATTTGACGGAGAACCAAGTCGGACTCATCAATAATTTATTGGTGAAGGAATACAAGGTGGAAGGAGAATTGCGGCGAGAAATTCAGTCCAATGTCGGGCGCCTGCAGGAAATCGGCTCTTATCGCGGTCAGAGGCATCGCCGAAACCTTCCTCTTCGCGGGCAGCGAACGCGGACCAATGCGCGTACCCGCCGCGGCCGCCGGAGAACGGTGGGAGCTGGTAAGGCTGAAAAGCCGCAGGCGAAAGCCCCGGCTAAGGCTTAAAATTTGGAGGCATCTATGGCAGAAGAAAAACCTGGCGCCCAAGGCGCAAAACCGGCAGTCCCGGCGAAGAAAAAAAACTGGAAACATTTGAGTTTCGCGAAAGTGTTTATTCAGTGCTCGTTTAATAATACGATTGTTTCCTTGACTGACGATAAAGGCGATGTTCTTGCTTGGGCTTCAGCGGGCGTCAATGGTTTTAAAGGGACCAAAAAAGGAACCCCTTTTGCCGCCGGCGTTACCGCCGGAAAAGTCGCCAAGAAAGCCGTGGAATTGGGCGTCAAGCAGATTGTCGTTTTTGTCAAAGGCCCGGGGCCGGGACGAGAAACTGCGGTGCGCGCCTTGGGAAACGCGGGGCTAACCATTCTTTCTTTGAAGGATGTCTCGCCGCTTCCGCATAACGGTTGTCGGCCGCCAAAGTCGAGGAGGGTGTGATTCATGGCTAATTATAGCGGACCTGTTTGTAAACTTTGCCGTCGGGAACAAACCAAGCTTTTTCTAAAGGGAGATAAGTGTCATACGCGTTGCGTTTTAGATAAGCGCCCCACTAAACCCGGCATGGCCGGCGTTCAGCGCGGCAAGATGTCGGCCTATGCCGTGCGTTTGAGAGAAAAACAGAAGCTTCGCCGCTTTGTTCTGATGACCGAAAAGCCTTTCCGCCGCTGGGTGGATCAGGCTTCCAAGGCCGCTAACAGCGGGGCCGAATTATTGGCCCTTTTAGAAATGAGGCTTGATAACGTGGTCCGAAGAATGGGTATTGCGTCTTCCCTTAAGACCGCCAGGCAGATTGTTTCTCATGGGCATATTAAAGTCAATGGTCGCTGGCTCAATATTCCCTCTTATCGTTGCCGCGTGGGGGATGTCGTCGCCGTGGACCCGAAACTCAAAGAAAACGTGGGAGTCAAACTAAGCCTTGAGACCACGCAAAGGCTCAATAATCGCCCGAACTACATGGAGTTTGATCCTGCCGCTTTATCGGCGAAAGTAATCCGTTTGCCGGAGCGGAGCGAGATTTCTCTGCCGGTTTCCGAGCAGCTGATTGTCGAGTATTATTCAAGATAAAATTAGAGAGAGGATGCTATGGCCCATTACAAAGAATTGATATTTCCGCAAAAATTAAGCGTGGACGAGCGGACGATGTCCGACAGTTACGCAAAATTCGTCGCCGAGCCTTATGAAAGAGGTTACGGGCATACTGTTGGAAATGCGCTTAGGCGCGTTCTGCTTTCCAGCCTTGAAGGAGCGGCGGTCACCGCCGTCCGGGTGGAAAAAGCTCCTCATGAATACATGACTCTGCCGGGGGTGAGAGAGGATGTGATGAATATCCTTTTGAACCTTAAAAAACTCCGGCTGAAAATGTTTTCCTCGGGTCCTGAGATTCTTTATTTGGAAGCTAACAAAGAGGGCGCGGTTGTGGCTTCTCAAATTCAGAAAAACGCGAATGTGGAAATCGTCAACGGTAATTTAGTTTTGGCGCATCTTGAGCCCGGGGCTAAGCTATCGATGGAAATCGAGGTCTCTCGCGGACGCGGATATATTACCGCCGATGAATTGCGCAACCAGAACCATTGGCCAGCGGGATTTATTCCAGTGGATGCCTTGTTCTCTCCCGTTTCCAAGGTCCACTATGACGTCGAGAACGCGCGCGTGGGCCAGGTGACTGATTATGATCGCCTGATTTTGGAGATTTGGACTGATTCAACGCTTAACCCCGCAGAAGCCTTGATTCAGGCCTCCAAGCTTTTGAGAGAATCTCTCAACATCTTTATCCCCGAAGAAGAGGCCGCTGCCGCCTCTGGATCTTCCGAGATGGGGGGAGGCGAGGGTTCTTCCGAGGCGAAATTAAAAGACATCTTGAACCAATCCGTTGATATGATCGAGCTGTCTTCTCGCGCGGCCAATTGCTTAAAAGTCGCCCATATTAAAACAGTGGGAGAATTGGTTTCAAAGCGCGATGATCAATTGCTTGCGGTTAAGAATTTCGGACAAAAATCGCTTGATGAAATTAAAGAGCGGCTGAAAGATATGGGCCTGTCTTTGGGGATGGATGTCCCCGAGGGGTCCGTTTCATCCGCCTCTTAAAAGTATTTTTTTGAGGAGACTTTTATGGTAAAGAATATGGGGGCGCGGAAGCTGGGTGTTACCTCTTCTCATCGCCGAGCGATGTTGCGGAACATGGCGACAAGCTTGTTTATCCACGAGAAAGTGGAGACGACCTTGGCCAAGGCCAAGGAATTAAGGCCCTTTGCCGAACGCATTATTACCGCGGCGAAAAAAGGCCAGCATTATATGGTTCGCCGGCAGGTTCAAGACAAAAAAGCATATGAGAAGCTTTTTGACACCTTGGCCCAGCGCTACGGTTCTCGTCCGGGAGGATATGTTCGGATTTTGAAGCTGGCGCAAAGACAAGGCGATGGATCTCAGCGCGGTTTAGTCGAGCTTTTATCCTAGAATATCCTAATGCTTGATTTTTTCTTCCGCCTTTTCTCTAATGACATGGGTATTGACCTGGGTACAGCCAATACCTTGGTCTATGTCAAGGGCCAGGGAATTGTTTTAAGAGAGCCCTCGGTTGTCGCGATCGATAGGGACAGCCGGCGTCTGTTGGCCATTGGCTCGGAAGCAAAGAAAATGTTGGGCCGGACTCCGGCTTCCATTATCGCGGTGCGTCCCCTCAAAAACGGGGTCATCGCCGATTTTGAAGCGACCCAGGAGATGATTAAATATTTCATCCGAAAAGTTCATAATCGGCGTTCTCTTTTGCATCCTCGGGTCGTCATTGGCATTCCCTCGGGGATCACCGAAGTGGAGAGAAGAGCCGTTCAAGAATCAGCCCAGCAAGCCGGCGCGCGAGATGTCCATTTAATTGAAGAGCCGATGGCTGCGGCTATCGGGGCGGATTTGCCTATTTCCGAACCGCGCGGCAATTTCATCGTGGATATCGGCGGCGGGACAACCGAGGCCGCGGTTATCTCCTTGGGAGGTTTGGTTGTTTCCAAGTCTCTTGATATCGCCGGAGACGAAATGGATGAGGCTATTGTCGCTCATTTCCGCCGGAAATATAATTTGCTCATCGGGGAGTCGACGGCCGAGGAAGTGAAAATTCAAATCGGATCGGTTTTCCCGTTAAAAGAAGAAAAGACGATGGAGGTTAAAGGAAGAGATCAGGCGAACGGGTTGCCTAAGACAGTTTTAATTACTTCAGAAGAAGTGAGACAGGCCCTTTTAGATCCCGTTCAACTGATATTGGATGTCATCAAAAACACTTTAGAAGAAACGCCTGCGGAATTATCCGCCGATTTGGTTGATCGTGGCATTATGCTTGCGGGAGGCGGCTCGCTCTTAAGGGGCCTCCCGGACTTGATTCGGCAGGAAACCGAGCTTCCGGTTCATCGCTCGGCCGATCCTCTCAGTTGCGTCGCTATTGGGACCGGTAAATTCCTGGAAGAACTTGATCGTATAATGGAACACCGCCACAGATTTGCCGTATCTCGCCCCTAATTTTTGCGCTCGGGAGCGGGAATTCCTGTCGCGTGGCGTTTTGCGTTCTTCCTGATAAAGTGTTGTCTCTGACTAATTGAATATGCACCGCGAGTTGCGGCTAGCCAATCGACTGGCGATTTTTTTTATTGGAATTTCCATTCTCTTATTATCATTGCCATTGTCTGTTCCAGTCGCTTCTTTTAAAGCTTCTCTGCAGTATTTAATCGATCCGGGGCTCTATCAAGGGGCCGACGGCCTTAAGCGGATATCTGAAATTCCTCTTTCCTTGAGAAATCTATTATCGGCCGACATTCAAAATAGAGAATTAAAAGATGAGATAAAAATGGAGCCGGTTTTGAATGCGGAGATCGATTCTTTAAAAACCGAGAATGATCGCCTGCGCTCCGAAATGGATTTTGGAAAGCACGTTTCCTTTTCTTTTGTCTGGGGCCAGGTCATTCAACGTTCTCCGGCTGATTGGTATCAGGATTTCATTATTTCCGTTGGAAAAAATAAGGGAGTTGAACTTAACGACCCAGTCTTTGCCGTTGATGGCAACACTCTCGCGGCGGTGGGCCGCGTGCTTGAGGTCCATTCTAATACCGCGGTTATTCAGTTATTGACCAGCGATCTTTCAGCGATTGATTCTTTTATCGTTTCTCAAAGTTCTCATACCCATGGATCATTTAACGGCCTCATCCAAGGCTCGGACGCGCCCAATCTGCAGATTAGTTATCTTCCGGTTCAAGCTCCTTTGGAAGAAGGAGAAAAGGTGTATACTTCGCCCAATAGCGTTAGTTTTCCGCCGTCGATTTTGATTGGGACGGTCGTTAAGGTTTATCCCGTCGATCCATTTTTGATTTTTAAATCCGCTGATGTCCGGCCGGCTCTCTCTCCATCTGAGATTAACGAGGTTTTGGTGGGGCTTGGGGTCAACAAGGCTAAAATTAACCAATGAAATTGATTAAGCGCGTAGCGATTTTTTTCTTGGGGCTGCTGGGTGAATGGATCTTTTCCCGCTATCTATCATTTCGAGGACTTAACCCGCAGATTTTATTGATTTTAACGATCA
The DNA here is from genome assembly GCA_021810245.1 of bacterium. GTDB lineage: Bacteria > Elusimicrobiota > Elusimicrobia > UBA1565 > UBA9628 > JAKAQV01. The sequence goes on along the minus strand of JAJZJF010000007.1, from coordinate 29,430 downwards.
ATGTCGCGGCCGTTAGCGGCGCGGTGGAGGCGATGATCTTCGGATTTTTCTGGGGGCTTTTTTGGGATGCTCTCAGTCTTAAGTTGTTTGGAGCGCGAGCTTTGGTTTTGACCTTGATTGCCTACGGCCTCGGGCTTGTTCGGAGGCACGTGGACATGAATACTCCCGCTTCCCAAGCCATTGTCGCTGTCGTCGCGACGGTTCTTTACCGCCTGATTTTGGGGTTTATCTTTTTAATTTTCTCCGGACAATTTTTATGGGTGGGATGGCTTGTGTTTATCCTTGAGCCTCTTTACAATGGATTTTTCTGCTTTATTTTGGCCGTGCTGAGGCCCAATTCCTATCTCCCATCGTCTAGGTTTAGAAGCATCGTCTAATGAAGAGAAATTTTTCGCCTGAAAGGTTACAGCTGCTTCTGGCTGGGTTCGCCTTTGTCGCGGCAGTTTTAGTCCTTCGGCTTTTTCAGATGCAAATTTTGGAAAAAAAGGCTTACGAGTTGGCCGCGAACCGGAATCGAACCGAGATGGTCTATCAGACCGCTCCGCGGGGAATCATTTATGATAGAAACGGCATTCCGCTAGCGACCAATGAGCCGGTTTTTTCGCTGATTTATCTTCCGCCATCCGGAGAGACAAACCAGAAAGAATTAAACCGCTTGGCCGCAGAATTAAGCCAAGTCTTGCGGCAGGATCCCGGAATAATATTGGCGAAATTGCGTCAGGCGCGCCAATCAAGAGAGTCTTCGCGCATCGCGGAGAACCTATCCATTCCGGTGATGTTTCGACTTTCCGAGCTCAAGCCTTTTTATCCGGGAATAGATTTAGTTCTCGAAGCTCGGCGCTATTACCCTTTCGGGCCTTTTGCCAGTCACTTGATCGGCTATATGGGTAAAATTACCCCGGGGCAATGGGCGAGATTGAAAAATGAAAATTATCGCATGGATTCCCGAATCGGGCGGCTGGGGCTTGAGTCGATTTTCGAAAGACAATTGCGCGGAACAGACGGCGCCGTCAAAATAGAAGTTGACGCTCAGGGGCGAATTCAGAAAATTCTAAAGCAGCTTCCATGGAAAGACGGGAGAAATATTCATCTGACCTTGGATGCCATTGTTCAGCGGGCCGCCGATGAAGGGCTTCGCCATACCGCGACTCAAAGGGGAGCCGTCATTGCCTTAGATCCATCGAATGGGGATATTCTCGCTTTCGCGGCGGCTCCTAGTTTTGACCCCAATGAGCTTTTGGGAGCGGATCCCTTCTCCGTAGATTATTCGACCTTTGTCCCTTCTTCGGTGCCGGAGTTTGACCGCGCGATTTCCGGACTTTATGCTCCAGGGTCGACATTTAAAACGATTGTTTCTGTCGCCGGAATTAACGAGGGAAAATTAAATCCGGCCCAGATTGTTTTCTGCCCCGGATATTTTAAGTTAGGGCGAAGGACTTTTTTATGCTGGAATCATCGCGGGCATGGGAATGTCGATTTCTTGACCGCGTTCGCCCAGTCTTGCGATGTTTATTTTTATAAGATGGGGCTTGCCATTGGCGCGAGTTTGATCGAAAAATACTCCAAGCTCTTTCATCTTGGACAAAAAACGGGAATCGCTTTAAAGGGCGAGGAGGCTGGCAATTTGTTCGGCCCTGAAACCTCTATGAAAAAAGGCAAGCCGTGGATTGGCGGAGACACGCTTAATCTTGCGATTGGCCAAGGTCAGCTTTTGGTCACGCCGCTTCAGATGGCGGTCGTTACTGAGGCCTTGGCTAATCATGGGACTCTATGGCGGCCTCAATATCTGAGTTCTATCGATTCCAAGGATGGCAGCGAAATTTTAAAGGAGAACCCCCATCAGCTTGGTTTTGTGCGGGCCAGTAACAAGACCTGGAATTTGCTCGACCAGGCGATGTCCTTGGTCGTTGCCTCGGGAACCGCCAGAGGAGCTTATATTAAAGGGATTCAGGTTTGGGGGAAAACCGGAACCGCGCAGAACTCATCTGGGAGAGACCATGCCTGGTTTATCGCTTTCGCGGGAAAGCCCGGACAAGCTCCCTCAATTGCGGTGTCTGTTTTGGTTGAAAACGGAGGCCACGGAGCCTCCGCCGCTGTTCCTATTGCAAGACAAGTCATTGCTGCGGATTTTCGAGTCGGAAAAAAATCTCAGTATGAATGGCCTAAATTTTCTCCAAAAAAAATCGGCTCTTCCCGGAAAGGAGAGACCCTGTGATTGGCTTTCCCCGTTCTTCATCCAGAAAGAGTCGTCTTGACGGCGTTTTCTTGGGAGCGGTATTATCTCTCTTAATCGTAGGGAGTTTAGCTGTTTTCTCGGCCACTCGTCCGCTTCCGTATTACCACCAAGCTCTTGAACGGCATTTTTCGGCGATGCTTTTTGGCCTTTTTATTTTCACCGTCGCGGCCAACTTCGCATATGAGGTCTATGAAGATCAATTTTGGGCTGTTTATGGGTTTATCATTTCTTGCCTGGTCGCGGTTTTGCTTGTGGGGACCGTCCATAAGGGGCACCGCTCTTGGATACAACTCGGTTTTTTCGCTTTTCAACCCTCCGAGTTTGCCCGGGTGGGAATGATATTAATTTTGGCCGCAATCTTTGATAAGAGAGCGCTTAAGATGGAATACCTTTCGACGATTTCCATGTCTCTAGCGGCGATTGCCCCGATCGTCCTTTTGATTGTCAAACAGCCTGATTTCTCGATGACTTTGACTTTGTTTCCTATTTTTTTTGCGATGCTTTTCTGCGCCGGAGCCGGATGGGAATACTTGTCTGGCCTTAGCCTTTTTTCCGTCTCTGCGGCTTCGATGCCGTTTCTTTATTTATTTTTAGGCTCTTATTATGCCCATCCATCCTCAGGAAGCTTGCTTTATTTTTTTATGGAGGTGTTTCAGTCTAAGTTGTCCGAGTTCGTTTTTGTTTTAGTTTTAGCCGCTATTTTCGGAGCGGCCTATTACGCTAATTTTTTAATGCGCTGGCGCTTGAGGGCAAGTTTGTTTCTCGTTTTTTGGCTTCTATTGACCTCTGGCGTGTTAGTGGGAATCGCGGTCAGTCATAAATTGAAAGGATATCAAAAGAGCCGATTTACCGCTTATATTAATCCTCATTCCGATATCCATGGGGCGGCTTACCACGTCCACCAGTCCCAGATCGCCATCGGTTCGGGCGGGTTTATCGGGAAAGGCCTTTTCTCCGGAACCCAGTCTCAATTGGGTTTTCTCCCGGAGAGACACACGGATTTTATTTATTCCGTCATTGGAGAAGAGATGGGTTTTGTCGGCGCGGTGATTGTGATTCTTCTTTATTTGGGGATGATTTGGCGAATTACGGAGATTGGCTCTAATGCCCGCGATCGATATGGATATTTGGTTTGCTGCGGAATTGCCTCGATGTTCGCTTTCGACTTCATTTTAAACGTCGGAATGTGTCTGGGTCTTTTCCCTGTTGCGGGAATTCCCCTGCCGTTGATTTCATATGGAGGATCCAGTTTAATGGCCAGTTTATGGTCTTTGGGAATTGTCGCTAATGTGGGTAGGCGCAAGTACGCGCTTTTATAAAATTTGATAGGAGGATGGTCATGTCTGAAGAAGAAATTTCGCAAAAAGAAGATTTAAAAGAAGAGGTGGCGGCAAGCCAAGAGCAGTCCGAAGTTTTGGAAAAAGCCGCATCCCCGGCGCCTGTAGGCGTGGATGATAAGCGTAGGCAGAAACGCCGGCGTTTTCATTCCCAGAGAAAGTCGGAGCGCCAAGGCCAGAAACCTGGGAATGGACATCGCCCGCATGAGTCCCATGCGTCCCATGCGTCCGCCGCGGATAATTCCGGCGCTCCCTTGCCGGCGTCTCCGGTCAAAAGAGAGATTCTCGCCAATGTCAACAACGAGGAAGTTCGCATCGCGATTCTGGAGAATGGGAAATTGGTCGAGCTCTTCTGGGAGCGGAAAAACCAGCAGAATCTGGTCGGCAATATTTACAAGGGAGTGATTGAAAACGTCCTTCCTGGAATCTCTTCTGCCTTTATCAATATCGGCTACGATAAAAACGCCTACCTTTATATATCGGACGTTCTGGGAGATAAAAATGCCGGCATTGAGTCCATCCTGAAAAAAAATCAACCGGTGATGATTCAGATCGCCAAGGAGGCGATTGGGACCAAGGGAATGAAGGTGACGATGGCCGTTAGCCTTCCAGGACGGTACGTGGTGTTTACTCCATTTGAGAATTTCGCGGGGGTCTCTAAAAATATTGAGAATTCCGATGAAAGGGCGAGGCTTTCCGCCTTGATGCAGGGTTTTGTTTCCGGAATCTTGGGCGGGAAAGGCTTAGTCGCGAGAACCGAAGCGGAAGGAGTTCCAGCGCAAGAGCTTGAGCGCGAAGCGCGCTATTTGTTGAGCCTTTGGGAAGATATCCAAAAGAAAATGCAGTCTGAGCCGGCGCCTGCTCTTCTCCATAAAGATCTGGATTTGACCCTTCAGGTCGCTCGCGATATTCTTTCTGAAGATGTCGCAATTTTTTTGTGCGACAACAAAGAAACCTGTGAGCGCTTATCTGAATTCATCGATAAAATTTCCCCAGAACTCAAAAAGAGAATTCAGTTCTATGATGGGAAGACGCCGATTTTTAAAGCGTTTAAGATTGAAGAGGGTATTGAGAAAATGCGCAAGCCCGTCGTTTCTCTGCCCAATGGGGGCTCGATTGTCATTCAAGAGGCGGAATCTCTTTGCGCCATCGACGTCAATACCGGGCGTTTTACCGGCTCCAAATCCCAGGAAGAAACCGTCACTCAAACTAACATCGAGGCGGCAAAGGAAGTAGCGCATCAATTGCGGCTGAGAAATATCGGCGGCATTATCGTCGTTGATTTTATCGACATGAAAAAGGCTTCCAATAGAAATAAGGTCATGGAGGCTTTTGCGGCGGCCTTGAGAGGAGACCGCGCGAAGATTAGGATTCTTCCGATTACGAGATTGGGCTTAATTGAATTGACTCGGGAGCGCAAGCGCGAATCCACGGTCAAGTTAATCACCCAGGAGTGCCGTGAATGCCACGGTTCTGGACGGGTTTTGTCCGAAGAGACGATGCGCATTAAAATCCAGGAGGAGATTCTCGACATGACGCGCGGACGTCCCGGAGGGCAGGTGCGCGTTTGCGTCCATCCATTAATTGCGGAGTCTCTTAAATCCAAACAAGCCATGATCGAAAAAAATATTCAACGCTCAATTAAGGTTGAATCGACCCCGACGATTCCCTTGGAGGATTATCGCATTATCATAGAATGAGCGAAATTAATAGTCCAGCATTTTGGGCCTTCTGCCGCTTTTTGATTTTGGCGCCGCTTTTTTTTCCGCTTTCCGTTTTTGCGGAGGCGGCTCCGGTTTCAATTGCGTTTGCCCATACCGGCAACCCTCCGAAGATAGTTTCTGGATACCGCTTAGGTTCTAATTATTTTTTAAGCGCGGATGAAATGGCGCGTCTGTATAAGGCCCAAATATACTGGCGCCCAGTGTCAAAAATCGTGGAATTAAGCCGCTCGGGAAATATCCTCGCTTTTGAGGCCAATGCCACCGCCGCCTCGGTGTCGGGGCGTTCCATTCCGCTTAAATCGCAGGTGATATGGAGCGCTTCGGAGGCTTGGATCCCGATTTCCTTTTTAGAGTCTCCCGCTTTTGTCGATTGGTCCGGAACTCCCGCCTTTTTTGATGAGCATAAGGCGCTCTTGACGATCGGAGAGTCAAAACCAATTCCAGTGGCGGCGGCGCGTTCTCGGCCTCAGACGACTTCCAGCGCTCAAAACCAAATTCCCGATGGCCATATCTGGGTCCGAAAGCTCCGCATCGTCATCGATCCGGGGCATGGCGGCAAGGATCCTGGAGCTCGGGGAATTGGCGGAACCCTTGAAAAAGACGTCAATCTTAAAGCGGCATTAGAGCTTGCGCGTTTGCTAAAAAAGACGGGGGTTTTTGAAGTCAAATTGACGCGGCATAACGACACCTTTATTTCTCTCTCCAAACGCTCGGAGATTGCCAATCAGTGGAAAGCCGATTTATTTGTGTCTCTTCATTCCAATGCCGCTAAAAATCCCAGAGATTCCGGTTTTGAGACTTATTTTATGTCGGAGAAGGCTTCCGACCCTCATGCGCAGCGCTTGGCGGAGTTTGAAAACTCTTCGATTAACTATGAGTCTAAATTTCGCCAGGAAGCGGAAGTTCAGATGTTATTGGGAGAATTATCGAAAACGGAATATGTCAACGCTTCTTCTGAATTCGCGGGGCTGGTCTCGCGCGAGGCCAGCGGAGAAGTCAATATCCCGGACAGAGGGGTTGAACAAGCGGGGTTTTATGTTTTAAGAGGAACTCATGCGCCAGCCATTCTGTTTGAGATGGGATATCTGACCAATCCCCAGGATGAGCGAGATTTAAGGAGCGAAAGTTTCCGCCAGCGTCTTATGCGCGGCTTATACACGGGCATTGTGGAATATGCAAAAAAAATCAATCATCCAAAAAAATAGCGGCTTAAAGGCCGAGCGTCCCATCGGAATTTTTGACTCGGGCATTGGGGGGTTGACTGTTTTTAAGGCCTTGCGCAAGTTGATGCCTCAAGAGAACATGATTTATTTTGGAGACACGGCTCATTTGCCTTATGGGTCGAAATCGCGGGCTTCGATTATTCAGTTCTCGGTTGAAATCGCCCATTTCCTATGCCAGCAAAAAATCAAGGCGCTGGTAGTGGCGTGCAATACCTCTTCTGCAGTCGCTTTGTCCGCGATTAAAAAAGCGGTTTCCGTTCCAGTGGAAGGCGTCATTGTCCCTGGCGCGCGGGCTTGCGTGCGGAGGGGGTTTCGCAGAATTGGGGTCATTGGAACTGAGGGTACCGTCCGGTCTGGGGCTTATGCCGCTGAAATTAAAAGATTTTCTCCACAGGCCCGAGTTTTCGAAGCGCCATGCCCGCTTTTTGTTCCCTTGGTCGAAGAGGGATGGTGGAAATATGGCGTGACCGAAGAGGTGGCCCGGATCTATCTTAAGCCTCTTCAAAAAGCCCGGGTTGATTCGCTGGTTCTGGGGTGTACGCATTATCCGGTCATCAAACCGGTTATTTCCCGGGTTATGGGAAAAAATGTGTCTTTGATTGATTCGGGAGAACACACCGCTCAAGAATTTGAAAAGACGCTTGAGGCTCTCAATTTAAGGAAAAGGACCGGGCGCGGTTGGTCTCGCTTCTACGTTTCCGATGATCCCGAGAGATTTCTCAGGCTCTCCCGGAGATTTCTGGGTTCGTCTCTTGCGGTCAAGCGGGTCTTAAAGAAAAACTTTGAATAACATGAACGAAACGATTTCTTTAATGGCGCGGGCCAAGGCCGCTATTGATAACGGCTTAAGCCGCTTGGGCAAGGACATCGATTTTTCAAATCCGGTTGACTCTATTTTAGTTGTGTTCGCTTCTCGATCGGTCGCGTCTTCAAACGCGATAGCTCTCCTTATTTCTCATGGCCATGAGATAGAGGCTTTGTCGGTTTTAAGAACCTTGGCCATTTTATCGCTTTGGTCTCGTTGGGTTATGGAAAAAGACTCGGCTGTTCGAGCGGAAGAGGCGTTGTCTGAGATCTCAAAACTGGATTGGGAAGCCCCTTGGCGGGAGAATTTATGGTCTGCGCGCGCGGCGCATCTTGATTTCGAGAGTTCGTTAAGGCAGATATTCATCGAGATTCAATCTCTAAAATTTTATTCTAAAACCGGGAGCGTTCCATGGGATCATGGGGTAGAAAAATATTTCCTTGCGGCTCCTCAGGCGCCCGTGATTCTAGAGACGGCGGGATTGTTTATGACCCATCTGGTGGAAGCCTTGGATGTTCAGTGGCCGGGATATTTTACGGAACTTAAGGAAATAACTAAGCGACAGCGGAGGGAGAAGTCATGAATAATTCTGAAAAAAACGGAACGGGCGGCGGACATTTTGGGCGCAAGCGCTTTCGCCCGCATTACCGCAATCGTCCCGGGCAGAGATGGAATAAAAGGCAAAATAATCCCAATTCCGGCGGTATGAAGACGTTAGAGGCGCGCGCGCCGCGGGTTTTAAGCGAGATAGAAAAAGCCTTCGCCGACAAAACGCCTATCGATCCGCAACAGTGGATCCAGCTGGAAAAGGGGTCATCGGATTTGACGATGCGCGCGATGGATTTACTCTGCCCCATCGGCCGCGGCACCCGTGGGCTGATTGTGGCTCCCCCAAAAGCGGGAAAGACCACGATTTTGAAATCTCTGTCCAATGCAGTCTATGCCGTTGATCCCCAAATCAAGCAATATTGCCTCTTGGTTGATGAGCGTCCAGAGGAAGTCACTGATTTTAAAAGGAGTGTCAAGGCCGAGGTATCGGCTTCTTCCAGCGATAAGAGTTATCAAGAACATGTGGCGACCGCAGAGGCTCTAATGGCCAAAGCGATCACCGATGCGGCGGGAGGCGCGGATGTCCTCATTTTATTGGATTCTCTCACTCGGCTTTCGCGCGTGCATAATCAGTTCGCGGGAGGATCAAGAACCATGACCGGAGGGCTTGATTCCCGCGCGATGGAAGTCCCGCGTCGCTTTTTTGGGGCCGCGCGCAAGCTGGAGGAAGGAGGATCTCTGACCATTATCGCTACCATCTTGGTTGACACCGGTAGCAAGATGGATGATATTATATTCCAAGAGTTTAAAGGCACGGGGAATATGGAAATTGTCCTTTCCCGGCAAGCTGCGGAGATGAGATTGTTTCCGGCGATGAAGGTTCGAGATTCAGGAACAAGAAAAGAAGAAAAATTGTTCCCGCCTGAGGTGCTTGAAGGCGTTTGGAAGCTCAGACGGCTTTTGGCGGACAAGGGCGATATCGAAGCTTTAAAGTCTCTATTGGAGTTGATGCGCACGCATAAAACTAATCACGCACTTTTAGGAGCTCTTAAATGAATAATGAAAAACAAGCCCTTCACAGCGATCTCGCGCCAAAGGCCATCGGCCCGTATTCTCAGGCAGTTCAAATGGGGAATTTGGTGTTTGTGTCCGGACAGATTCCCGCCGATCCCGCGGGAAACCCGATGAAAGGAACGATCGCGGAATTGACGAACCAATGTTTGGGACAAATTGACGCCATTTTGCGGACAGTGGGATTGTCTTTATCCGATGTCGTCAAAACAACAGTTTACATGACCGACCTGTCTCAATTTCCCGCCATGAACGAAGCCTATGCCGGGCATTTTAAGCAGCCTTATCCCGCTCGCGCGACCGTGGAGATTAAGTCTCTTCCAAAGGGCGTCTCTATTGAAATTGACGCCGTCGCGATTAGGAAATAAAATTTTAGTTTTGTCAAGACCTTGACAGAAGTCTTTTGTAACGGTAAACTTCTTGTTACCGTTTATTTCTGACGCGGGGATTTTCCGAACTCGGAGGTTATTATGAGCCATAAAACATCGCTTGAGAAAGCCGCACATTCCGCAGGGAGCGTTTCAGTCACTGAAAACCAATTAAAGGTCATTAAAGATAAATACCTTCGAGACGCCGCGTCGGTTGAATCCTGGCTTAAGGGGGTCGCCCACAATATTGCCTTAGCGGAAATTCTCTATGATTTACGCGCGTCTGAGTGGGGAGCGTTTGAAGGCGTTCACTTGTCGACAGAAGAGATTCCGGCCGTGGCTGGCAACGCCGTTTCTCGAATGAATCTTTTTCACGAGGGCCTGCGTTCTTCTTCCGAGAGAGAAAAGAACTTTTCTCGCTTAATCTCAAACCTTGAAAAAATTTATCAAAAAAATAAAACCGCTCAAGCCTTGGTGTCGGAATGGGAGGATAAGTTTTTCGCTTTGATGTCCTCGTGGGATTTTCTGCCCAATTCCCCGACTCTCATGAATGCGGGGCGGGATTTGCAGCAGCTGTCGGCTTGTTATGTTCTTCCGGTCGCCGATTCCATGGAAGGCATTAACGACGCCTTGGCGGCACAATCCTTGATTCAGAAATCCGGCGGCGGGACGGGTTTCGCTTTCAGTCGGCTTCGCTCTCGTGGAGATTTAGTCAAGAAAACCCATGGGGTCGCCTCGGGCGCTATTTCATTTATGCAGCTTTTTGACAAGATGACCGAAGTTGTTAAGCAGGGCGGGACCCGGCGCGGAGCTAATATGGGCATTTTGCATTACACCCATCCCGAGATTAAGGATTTTATCACTCTTAAATCCCAACCCGGCGTCATGGAAAACTTCAATGTTTCGGTCGCAATTGATGAGACTTTTATGAAGGCGGTGGCTTCCGATTCCGAATACGATCTTTTAAATCCGAGGACCAAGGAGCCCGCTGGGAAAGTCAAGGCGCGCGAGATTTTTGATTTGATGGTCGAACAAGCGTGGAAAACTGGAGACCCGGGAATGATTGTCATTGACCGGATTAATTCTTCCGGCTCAAACCCCACTCCGGCCTTGGGGCAGATTGAATCCACCAATCCTTGCGGAGAGCAGCCGCTTTTGCCCTGGGAGCCTTGTAATTTAGGCTCGATTAATCTCTCCAATTTTGTCCATGGCAAAACAATGGCGGGGGAGTTCGATTTTAAGAAACTCGGCGAAGCGGTCAGGGTTGCGGTTCGGTTTTTAGACGACGTCATTGAAGTCAATAATTATCCTCTTCCTGAAATCGAGCGGATGGCCAAGGGAAATCGCCGAATCGGTCTTGGCGTCATGGGTTTTGCCGAGGCCTTGGTGAAGGTGGGAATTGCTTATGACTCGGAAGCTTGTTTTTCTTTTGCGGAAAAGTTGATGCATTCCATCAATGATGCGGCGCTCAGCGCTTCCGAAGAATTAGCCAAAGAGCGCGGAGTTTTCCCGAATTGGAAAAACTCAGTCTATGATCCGGAAGGTTCTTATTTTAGAGGGGAAAGCCGCACCCCCCGGCATTGCGCGCGAACGACGATCGCTCCGACTGGCACGATCGCTATTGCTGCGGGCCTTCAAGGCGGTGGAATTGAGCCCTTTTTTGCCATCGCTTATACCCGCTACAATGCGCAGGCTTTGGCCAAGATTAAAAATGGCGAGAAACCGGCCGACAAAGACGTTTTCTTTGAAATTAACCCCCTCTTTCAGAGTATCGCCAAGGAAAACAACTTCTTTGGACTGTCGGAAAAAGAGTTGTGGAGCTTGATTGACAAGAACCATAAATCCGTTCGCGGGTTATCGGCGATTCCCGCCAAAATCCAATCGTTGTTTCCAACGGCCCATGATGTCGGAATTGAAGATCATGTTCGCATTCAGGCCGCATTCCAAAAACATACCGATAACGGGGTTTCAAAAACCATCAACCTCCCTCATTCTTCTACCGTTGAAGATGTTCGCCGGGCTTATTTGTTGGCCTATGAACTCAACTGTAAGGGAATTACCATCTATCGGGATGGATCCAAAGCCCAACAGGTCTTAAACATCTCTCCGGCGCAAGAGAAAAAAAGCCGCCGCGAATCGGTTCAGAGGGCCTTTGGCGTTTCTTCCGAGTATTATCAAATGCGAACTGGATACGGGCCGCTTCACATTCATATCAATTACGATGAAAGGGGCCCTTATCAGATATTTACGAATATCCCGCCCTTGGGAACCGAAATCTCGGGACTGACGTCCTTAGTGGGAATTCTTTTGTCGAAGTACTTCGCGGAAGGCGGGGACCCCATTCGGGTTCTCAAACACCTTAACTGCGTCAAGGGCGATAGGCCTTCCGGTTTCGGGGAAAATCGGGTTGATTCTATTCCGCATGCGATTGCCATCGCTCTTCGCCAGCATTTGAAAAAAACCGGATGGCTGGAGGAATCCGCGGGTTCCATTAAGGCGGAAGCATCGCCCATTCCGCTGAGCTCGTATTGCCCGAAGTGTTATTCTTCAAATGTCTCTTTTGAGTCCGGATGCCCGGGGCCTGTCTGTCATGACTGCGGGTTTTCCGAGTGCTCGTAATTGGCGCTATAGGCGCCAAGGTTTTGTAGAATAATCGGGATGAAGCGTGTTTACGGGGGTCTTGTTGTTTTAGCTTTGGTCGCCGTGACCGGGCTTTTCGCTAAGAAGAGCCGCAAGCCTTATGTGGAGACCGCTCCCGCTTATCGCATTGAAGGTCCGGCTGGCGCTCCTATTACGATTTCAGAATTCTCCGATTTTGAATGTCCCGCCTGCCGGGCGGCAGAAGGGCCGCGCAAACAACTCTTAGCCCTTTACGGCTCCAAGGTTCGCTTTATATTCAAGGATTTCCCTCTCGAGCATATTCATCCTTGGGCAAAGTCGGCGGCCATTGCGGCGGAATGCGCGGGAGAACAGGGGAAATTTTGGGAACTTCACGACTTGCTGTATGCAAATCAAGACCAGTGGGTGGAAGCAAAATCCCCGCCTGAGGCGATTGAGGCTTATGTGAAATCCTTGGGCTTGGATAACGCGGCCTTTAAGGCCTGTTTGAAAGATCCGAAAACGGTCGCCTTAATTGATGCCGATGTCAAGGAAGGGCAAGAGCGTTGGGTGAGCGCCACACCCACATTTTTTATTAACGGAAAGAGATTTATAGGCGGCCTTCAACTCTCGGCCTTGGGGCCAATTTGGATCGATAAAATTCTGGCCAAAAAACATGGATAAAGAAACCGAAGTCAAAAGTTCGCCGGAGAAACGAGCCTCATCTTCTAAGGCCTTTAGGTTTATTTCCGTTTTTGCCCGGCTTCTTATTGGAATTATCTTGATTGTCGCCGGAGTCTCTAAACTGGCGGCGCCCAAAGAAGAGTTTGCGCTCATCATTGAAGCCTATAACTTGGTTTCCCCTTCGACCGCCTTGACCTTGGCGACATTCTTGCCGTGGCTTGAGCTGTTGATTGGATACAGTTTGTTGACGGGATATCTTTTGCGTCTTTTCACTGTCGCTTCCGGTATTTTGTTTATCGCTTTTGACTTCGCGCTTTTCTCTCTAAAGATTCGCGGCATCGAGCTGCCTAGCTGCGGGTGTTTTGGGGCCTCTTTTCATCCCGAGCCTAAAATCATGATTGGCGTTGATTTTGTCCTCATTATCTTATCGCTGATTATATTTAAGGTTCAGCCGATTTGGGCTCTTGACTTGTGGGCTGGGAAAAGGAACAATCATGGCGAATAAACACTTAATTTTGGCGGTGGATGATGAGGTGTCTTTATGCGAGTTTTACGAAAAGACACTGCCGTTTTTGGGCTATGACGCCGCGTGTGCTCTTAGCGCTAAGGAAGCGCGGGAAGCCATTGAAGTGCGCAAGCCAAGCCTGATATTAATGGACATCATGATGCCGGGAGAAGATGGAATCGCTTTTACGCGGGAACTTCGGGCTTCGGCCAAATATTCTGATATTCCCATCATCGTCGTTTCCGGCCTTGCCGATGCCGCGACCTTAAATGACGCCCTTTTATTTGGCGCCGTCGACTATATCGTTAAACCCGTCGAAATCGAGGCGCTTAAGACTAAGATTGAGCGCGCGATTGCGGCGGTCGAAAATCGCAAGAAGGGCAAGCCTTCGTGAGAGGCTCGTTGGAAACTCCAGAATCATCTCTTTTAGCCCTATTTAAAAAAACCTTCTCTCAAGCTCCTGTTTCCATTGAGGCTTTGAAAGGCGACGGATCCAGTCGGAAGATTTTTCGCTTGCGCGCCAAAAATCTAAGCGTCATTGGGGTTTGGGGGCCGGAGAGAAAGGAAAACGAGGCCTTCCTTTCTTTCTCAAGGCGCTTCCGCAAAAGCGGGCTTTTCGTGCCCGAAATCTACGCTGAAAACCTTGGCGCTGGAGTTTATTTGGAAGAAGATTTGGGGGATGTGACACTTTTTGACTATCTCTCTCAAAACCGATCGAAACAGAAAATACCGCCCGAGGTCGCTTCCGTCTATTTGGAAGCGGCTGAAATCTTGCCGCGTTTTCAAGTCGAAGCGGGAAAAAACTTAGACTATTCCGCCTGCTATCCGCGCTCCCATTTTGATAAAAAATCCATGCTTTGGGACATGAATCATTTTAAATATTATTTTCTAACCTTGGCCCATATCCCGTTTGATGAGCAGGCCTTGGAAGAAGATTTTGAGCGCTTTAGCGATTTCCTGTCGGGAGCTGATTCCAATTATTTCCTATACCGCGATTTTCAGTCGAGAAATATCATGGTCTGCGGCGGAAAGCCCGCTTTTATCGATTATCAAGGGGGGCGGCACGGGGCCTTGCAATATGATATCGCCTCTCTCGCTTTTGACGCTAAGGCTAATCTTAGCGCGGCCTTTAGAGAAGAGCTGTTAGAGGCCTACTTAAAAGCTTTGGGAAAAACAACGTCTTATAATCGTGCCGCTTTCATGAAATATTACCCAGGCTTTATTTTGATTCGCATTCTCCAGGCTCTCGGAGCCTACGGTTTGAGAGGATTTTACGATAGAAAACCTCATTTTCTTCAGAGCATCCCTTTCGCTCTTAAGAATTTGTCCTGGCTTCTGGAAACGCAAGAACTAGGAGTTTCCTTGCCCGCCTTTGTTCCCTTGCTTAAGAAAATGGCTTCTTCTCCCCAGTTGATGGCTTTGGGCGCAGCGACCAAGAAACTGACGGTCAATATTTTTAGTTTTTCTTATCCCGCGGGAGTTCCTAGAGATGAAAATGGGCATGGCGGCGGTTTTGTGTTTGATTGCCGGGCCTTGCCGAATCCCGGGCGCGATAAAAAGATGGCCAATTTAACGGGCTTGGACGCCGAGGTGATTTCGCTTTTAGACAAAAGTCCCGAGGTTAAAAGATTCTTAACTTCTATCTTTTCAATTATCGATCAAAGCGTTGAAAATTATACTTCTCGCGGATTTTCAAATCTTTTTGTCGCTTTTGGATGCACGGGCGGGCGCCATCGCTCGGTCTATTGCGCGGAAAAATTGGCGGAACATCTGAGGAAAAATTTCTCATTAAACGTTCTGGTGAAACACTTGAGTTTGCCTCAGCCTGTCGCTTAATTTTATTCTTTCATGCAGGCTTTAATTTTCTCGGCCGGGTTTGGAAAGAGGCTGGGCCCATTGACCGAAAAAACTCCCAAACCTCTTTTGACCGTTGGAGGCGTTTCGCTCCTTGAAATCGCCATTCGGCGGCTGATCAAGGCTCGAGTTTCTTCGATTGTCATTAACACGCATTATAAGGCCGACCAGATTAAAGATTTTATTTCCCAAAAGTCTTTTGGCGTTCCCATCAGGGTTTCTCATGAAGAGGAGATTCTCGAGACTGGAGGCGGGCTTAAAAACGCGGCGCGTTTTTTGGAAGATGGCGCTCCTTTTTTTATTCATAATGCTGACGTCTTAAGCCGGGTTGATTTAAAGAGTCTCTATCAATTTCACTTAGATTCCAAAGGAGCTCTCGCGACCTTGTCGGTGCGCCAGCGTTTGAGTTCCCGCTTTCTTTTATTTGAGGAAGGCCGTTTATGCGGATACCAAAAAGAGGGAAAAACCCGGTCTTTTTCAAAATCAGGGGAGTTCAAGGCCCTGGCTTTTGACGGGATTCATGTCGTCAGCCCCAGGATATTTTCAAAGATCAAGGAAGTTGGGAAATTTTCTATCATTGATTTATATCTCCGCTTGGCGGAAGAGGGCGAAAATATTCAGGCTTTTTTAGCTGATTCTTTTGCCTGGCGTGATGTCGGCAATTCCGAGGATTTTCTGAAAGGGGGTCAGGAAGCCCCTTTTTGGCTTGAAGAGTTGTCTTAATGGAACGAAAAAAAATTCCCTATCAAAAAACTGTTTTCGTTTGCGTCAATAAAAGAGAGGACGGGCGTCCTTCCTGCGCTGATTCTTTAGAAGGCGGGGTGGAGCTTTGCAAAGCCCTTAAAGAGTCCGTCAAGGCGGCGGGTCTCAAAGGCAAAATCAGGGTGGCGAACTCGGGCTGCCTCGATTTATGCGCCCAGGGTCCCAATTTATTCATTTACCCCGATGGGGTTTGGAAAAGCCATGTAAAGTTGGCCGATATCCCGCAAATTCTAAGCGAGCTTGGAATTTGCTAACATAATTTTCTGGGAGGCAGATATGAAATTAACTTCTTTTAAGATTTTCGCGTTTGTGTCCGTTTTTGTCTTGGTTGGTCCTTTGGCTTTAAGCGCGCAGAAAGTTGCGGGAACGGTCAAACCGGCAAAAACTTCTCCCGCCGTTAGCCCTGATTTGGTCCAAGCCAAGGATGTCATCGAAGAGGCCGCTAAAAAATACCCCAAGAATGCGGAATTGGAGATTCAACTAGGCTTTATCTTTAAAAAAATGAAGCGGTATGCAGATTCGAGGCGGGCTTTTGAAGAGGCGGTCAAAATTGATCCAAAATTGGTCGAGGGCCATTATATGTTGGGCTTGATTTATGAGTATCGTAAAGAGACTAAAAAAGCCCTTAAAGAATGGCAGGAGTGCCTTAAGTGGGCGACCGACCCTGAAATGAAAAACACCGCCATACTTCATATTCACCATATCGACCCCAAGATCGTCATTAAGAAAACCAAGAAAACCCCATGAGAAAAGTCTCTTTTCTTTTCTTAAGCGCTTCTCTCGCCGTCATCGGGTGTTCCTCGGCCCCCAGCGTGGCCTATAACCCGCGCTTTGATTTCGCGTCCATTCATCGTGTCGCCGTCGTTGGCTTTAGCGGTTCTAACGGCAATGCGGCGGCGGATATGATGACCCAGGCCTTGGTGGCCCATGGGGCTAATGTCATTGAACGGCAGCAACTTAACGCGATTTTAAATGAAAATCACCTAGCTGCCTCGGGGATTTTGGATCCCTCAACGGTTCATCAGGTAGGAAAGATTCTCGGCGTTGACGCTCTCTTTGTCGGTAGCGTGGTGGCCAGCGCTCCCAGTCAAAGTTATGTCGTTACCGGAGCGGCGGGATACCCGGCGGTCGGCTATCCAGGAATGTATGGCTATGGGATGACGCCTATCCCGGGAAACAACGTTTATTCGCAGGGCTCGGTGATGGGCGTTCCCGGCTCTCAAATTGTCACTTCCGCGGCCCAGGTTTCGATGGTGTCGCGAATGGTGGATGTTCAAACAGGGCAGGTTCTTTGGTCGGCTTCGATGACCTATCAGGGTTTAGATCGCCTGTCAGCGATTACCGATATCACCAATTCTTTTATTAATTCGCTGGTCCCCATCTGGCCGCAACTGATCGCGACGAAATCCCAAGGTTAGGCTCTGTCACAGAGCCTTAGTTCCATACATCGTCGATGATGGGAGCCGACTTGTCTTTTTGTCCTAAACTCTTAAGCCCCAACGCCGCTTCCACAGTCTTTAACAGGCTGTAATGGCTATACCACTTTTTTGAGACCTCTCCGCGCCGCACGCCTTGTCCATACAAGACCGTCAAGACGCGGTTGGCGCTTTTGTTATACCCATGGGTGTGGACGTTATAAGAGCCGTCTTCATCGAAAGTAAAGGCGAGGAGCTCGTTTTTCGGCCATTTTGACATGAGCGGACCGAAATCTTTTTTAAACCAGCGGTCCGCGTAGCGAACGTCGGTATTGTGCGCGTCATTTTTTAGATCGGGAATGTAAAGGGCGAAATCCGGCAGAGATTTTTTTTGAAAATCACTAAAAAATTCTTTTGCGTTGACGATTTTGCCGCACAGGGCCGGGGTTTTTTGAACGTCTTTATAGCTGAGCATCGGCACGTGTTTTCGCGCATAGGTTCCGGAATAAGATCCTAGAAAACATTGGCCGGGTTTTCCCGGATAGGCCTCGGCGTAAACCTTCCAGCTTTTGTGGGCTTCATCTAATAAATCGCCGATATGGCGGACCTTAAGAGTCGCGTCGTTGTCATCATGGATCCCCCAAGTGTTTCCCGACGTTAAGGCGAGATAGTTCGGCAAGGAGGGATGGGCGACGGCGTGGTAATTGGCAAGGAGAGCCCCTTTTTTTGCGAGAGAAGCCATAAACGGCTGCTTGGCCGCGTCTTGATAATTCGTGTTTTCAAAAATGACGATTAAAATTTTATGGAACGGGGGAATTTTTTTCGTCGGTTTTGCTGGTTTGATGGCGGCAAAACCCGGTTGAATCATCAAGGCGATGAGAAAAATAAAATTGATCATGGAATTATTCTATCAAACGGCGAAAAGTTTTTCCCTGAATCGTCGCGACGCGGTTTTACCAGATCACGGAAGCCCTTCAAAAAACGCTGATTGCCGCCTAAAACGGATGAGTTAAGCATCCTAGCGCTTGATTTTACCTCCGCATCACTTTAGATTTTATCGGAGCTTTTGGGTGGAATATTTGCTTTGCGCATTTCACGGAAAGCAACTATAGGCGCCCTTATAATAGGCCATACTATGAATCTGAGAAGGGCTACAAAAGTTATTGCCCTAGTTATTCCAATAAGTATAGATAGAGGCGTTCCTAAAAATCCTTCCCTGTCTCCATCCGCTATCGCCACGCCAGCAATTATCCCTAGGACAACCGTCAATATGAACCACCATTTTTCTTTTGCCCAGTACCTTTTCAGCCTATCTATAACCGTATCTTGTGTTGGAATAGTCATGTCAATTTCATCCTCTATTTTACGGCATAATAAGTTTTTCCTGATTTTGCTTTCTCATGCTATTATACGCATAGACGCGAATTTTTTGATCATCTTGGGGAGGCAAAAAACTCCCCGCTCCAATTTGCTGACATTGCCGGGGTCAAAACCGTTTTTCAGGCAAAAGTCGCGCAAAGCCAACCCAAGATGAAGCCGCAGGCTCTTAAAATACTCTCCAAACTTTTTCCCCTTGTTCATCTTATTCCCCTTTGCCGTGTTGTAATTATAATACAACACAAATCGGGATTTGTCGCGGGGGAATTTTAGTTGCCGCGCCTCGCTTCATGAACCCGAAATCGAGCGCGTCGTTTAGGAATCCGGCAAAATCGCCGCGACGCGGTCCCGCCAGCTCACGCAAACCCTTCAAAAAACGCTGATTGGCGTTTAAAACGAAGGAGTTAAGAAGCATGTTCTCTGATTTTTCTATTCAACTCTTTGTTTTGAAAAGATTTTTTAGGGGGTTCTAAACCGAATAATAAGACTTAAATTCCGCGCTTTTGGGGTGGGAGTGGGACAAGTGCCTTAAAAAGGCGAAGGCCAGATGGGAAAAGGCGTGGGCTTCGCGCAAATGGGGGCGGGCTTTTAAGAAGCCTTCAAGAATGGATGAGGGACGCCTAAATGGGGATGGGGCAAGGGTTTCTCCGTCCAAGGTTTCAAGCGCGGTGCGGCAAGAGTTTTTAATTCCCAGCTTTTCGCAGGCGAGATTGGAGGTTTCTTCGGCCATGAGCCTAAAGTCCGACATTTTTCCGCCGCCGATGGTGATGAATCCGCCCAGGCCGTCTCTTTTCTCGTGATCTAAGACCTCAAAACCGCGCGAGAGAAGTTTCTCATTTCCTTTTTGCGCTAAAATCGGGCGCGCGCCGACAATGGTCGAATCATATTTGGCCGGCCATGACGGCAAATAGTGGAGGGCCGTTTTAAGCAGGTACTGAATTTCTTCCTCGGAAGTTGTGATCCGCCCAGGCTTTTCAGCGGTGGCGATATCGGTCGGGCCAATGAGAGTTCCTTGAGGAGAGGGAATGACGAAGATATATCTTTGGTCCAGGGTTTGAAGGAGAAGGCCAAAGGCGGAGAGCTTCTCTTTGTAGACCAGATGCGTCCCCTTTTGCAGGCGAAGAGGGATATGGATATCGGCCAAACCCGCCACTTCGTCGATCCAGGGCCCGGCGGCGTTGATGAGAATTTTCGCGTGAATTTCTTCTCCGCTTGATTTAAGGCCAATCATTCGGCGGTCTTTTAAGATGAACTCGTCAAGACCGCGGCCTTCTTCGATTTCGGCTCCATATTTCCGGGCGGATTCAAGATTTTTTTTAACGAGTTCAACCGGATCCACCCACCACTCATCAAAAGAAACCGCGCCGATGAGGCCTTCCTCTCTCAGGCCGGGAATCAAGGAAAGAGTTTCTTCTTTGGAGAGTCTTAAATGCTTGAGCCCGCCTTTCATGGGCTGGAATTGATCATAAGACTCCAGCAGGGTTTCGACGGTTTCGATTCCGTGCGCATGGCCTTGATAGACGGGCCAAATAATCGGCAGGCGGATTAGATTTTTCCCGGCGATTTGAAGAATATTGCCGGAATCCCAGCAGGTGATTTGAGTGGTCAGGCGGTCATACATTAAATAGCGGAGCCCGCCGTGGATCATATGGGAAGAAGAAGCCGTCGTCGCTTGCCCGAAGGATTTTTTTTCAAGGATGAGGGTTTTAAGCCCGCGCATGGATAAATCCCGAGCCAGCCCTGCGCCCGTGATTCCTCCCCCGATAACGACGACATCAAAATTTCTTATTTGAGTCTCTCCCGGGACATTATTTCGGCTCTGAGTTTTAGCTTTTGGATCTTTCCAGTCGCCGTTTTGGGAAGCGCAAGGACGATCTCGATTCTGCGTGGAATTTTATAATCGGCGATTTTATCTTTAATAAATTCGCGGATATCCTTGGCGCTCAAACCCTGGCCTTCTTTTAAAACGACAAAGGCCGCGACTTCTTCTCCCCAACGCTCGTTGGGAAGACCGATGACGGCGGCCTCAAGGATCGCAGGATGGCGATAGAGGGCTTCTTCGACTTCCTTGGGATAAATATTTTCTCCGCCGCGGATAATCATCTCTTTAGAGCGTCCGACGATAAAGAAAAACCCGTCTTGGTCCTGATATCCCATATCTCCGGTGTAAAGCCAGCCGTTTCTGATGGTCTTGAGTGTCGCCTCGGGATTATTCCAATAACCTTTCATGACATTCTCGCCCTTGACGGCGATTTCTCCAGTCTCTCCGCGTGGGAGTTGACGGTCATTGGCGTCTAAAATTTTCATTTCCTGATGCTTAAGAGGAAGTCCGATAGAGCCGATTTTTCTTTTCTGGGGCGGCGGCGGGTTGATCGAGGACACGCAGGTTCCTTCGGAAAGCCCGTATCCTTCCAAGATATAAGCGTTAAATTTTTTCTCAAAGCGCTCAAAAACCTCGACCGGCATCGGGGCGGCGCCGCAGATGCAAAAGCGAAGAGACGACAAATCATAGTTGGCGGATTCCGGAATTCCCAGTAGGACGGAATAAACCGAGGGAACTCCGCTAAAGGCGGTGGCTTTTTTCGCGGAGAGGGTTTCAAAAAATTCTTTCGGCGAAAATTTGTCCATCAAGACCATCGCCCCGCCGCAATAAAGCGGAGATAAAAGGGTGACCACTTGAGCGTTGACATGGAAAAGCGGCAAGAAACACAAAAATCGGTCTGATTCATTCATCTGGGTCGCCGCGACGAATTTTTCGACGTCAAAAAGATAATTGCGATGAGTCAATTCCGCGCCCTTGGGAAAACCGGTCGTTCCCGAGGTGTAGATCAGCGTCGCGGAATCGGGGAGCGGGGAGTTGGAACCATTCCCAGAGAATCTCCGGCACGCTTTTGCGAGGAAGGCAGGGCCTAAGTCCAGCCAAAAACTCTTTTTTTCTCCAATGGGAATGCTTAAAACTGTCTTGAGAGTTGGAATGTGTTTAAAGGGGTTGCCTGAAGCCTTATGCTCGGACCCGATTAATAAAACGGAAGCGCCGGAGTCTTTGAGGATAAACGAAATTTCTTCTTCCTTGAGAGCGGTATTCACCGGAACGGCGATGCCGCCCGCCTTTAAAATTCCAAAGAAATGGATGATAAACTCCGGGCCATTGGGGAGAATCAACGCCGCGCGCTCTCCGGTTGTGATTTGAAGGTCTTCGAGCTTTCGGGCGATGGCATCCGAGGCGAGATCAAGCTCTTTTCGGGTCCAAACCTGGTCTTTGAAGAAAAGAAAAGGTTTGTCCGGGGCCTCTTTGGCTCTTTGCCTGAGAAGCTCCGGCAGGGTCTCGACGGGTAAATCGCTCATCGCTTGATTACGCTCCACTTTAAATATTTTACTTATTAGACGGCTTAAAAGGGGGGCGTTATGAAACAAAACGGCATTTCTCGAAATCCTTTGCGTGTGGCGGTGATCGGTTCCGGTCCATCGGGTTTTTATGCCGCCGAGGCCCTTCTTAAACAAAAAGAGATTCCGCTTGAGGTGGATATGTTCGATCGTTTGCCCACCCCCTACGGTCTTGTCCGCGGCGGCGTCGCTCCGGATCACCAGAAAATCAAGGCCGTGAGCGCGGTCTATGAAAAAACCGCGCAGTTGCCGGGCTTCCGTTTTTTTGGGAATATCAAATTGGGGAAAGATATCCAGGTTTCCGATCTCAAGGAGCGCTATCATCAAATCGTCTATGCGGTTGGAGCCGAAACGGATCGGAAAATGGGAATTCCCGGGGAAGATTTGCCCGGAAGCCATTCCGCGACCGCTTTTGTGGGGTGGTATAATGGGCATCCCGATTACCGAGATCAATCGTTCGATTTATCCTGCGAAAGCGCGGCGATTGTGGGAGTCGGCAATGTCGCAATCGATGTCGCCAGAATCTTAGCCGAGGACCCTGAAATTTTGGCCAAGACCGATATCGCCGAATACGCGCTTGAAGCCTTGAGAAAAAGTAACATTAAGACGATTTATCTTTTGGGCCGCCGTGGGCCAGCCCAAGCGGCGTATTCTCCGGCGGAAATTAAAGAACTCGGAAGCCTGACGACGGCGGATTTAGTGATTCGGGAAGAAGAGGCCCGCTTAGATGAAGTTTCAAAGACCGATTATCTGGATCCCGAGAATAAAAAAAATGTCGATTATGTCCAAGCCCAAGCCAAGATGGGCGAGGGGAAAAAGCCCAGAAAAATCAGGCTTCGCTTTTGCGTTTCTCCGGTTCAAGTGGAGGCCTCAAACGGCAGGGTCATAGCGCTCAAAATTGAGAAAAACAGACTGGTCTCTGACGAAAATGGAAAGGCCAAGGCTTTGGGGACTGGGCAGTTTGAAACTTTGCCGGTAGGTCTTGTTTTTCGTTCAGTCGGATACCGGGGGACCCCCATTCCAGAAGTTCCATTTGATCCAAAATCCGGGAAAATCCCGAATCGGGAAGGGCGCGTTTTCTCTTCGGATTTTAAAATTCCGCGCTTGGGAGAATATGTGGTCGGCTGGGCTAAAAGAGGCCCTAGCGGGCTTATCGGCACTAACCGCGCCGACTCGGTCGCCACAGTCAAAGCGGCGCTGGAAGACGCCTTGGCGGGAAAATTCGGCTGGGATATTGGCGCCTTAAATAAATCAGATTCGATAGAAGATTTTCTGCGTCAAAAGCGTCTCCGATTTGTCTCTTTTTCCGATTGGCAAAAACTCGATAAAATCGAAATGGAAGCGGGAAAAAAGAAAGGCAAGACGCGCGAAAAGTTTTCTCGCGTATCAGAAGCGCTTAGCGCCCTTGATCTGGCGGCGGTGGATAAGGCGATTTGAAAGGTCTTCTCGCGGGGTTTTTTCTGGGCGTTTGCGGCGGTCTTTCATTTGCTCAACCGGCGGTTTCTCCCGCGGATTTGGGTTTTTCCGAAAGGAATTTATCGTTGCCCGAAGCGCGCAATCTGGAAAGACTCAAAAGAGAAATTTCCAAGACGGAAATCGGGCGGAAGCTTTTGGCTGAAACGACCTTTATTCCGGTTTTTATCGGACCTGTCAAAAAAAATCGCTTGGCTGCTTACATATTCTCTCCCAATTCCCGGTTTGTGTTTAGCAGAAATGCTTTGAACGGCGATTTTTCTCCGAGTCTTGCTTTAGATTTTATTCGTGCCTTATCCATTGCCTCTTTAGATCTCCCGATTAAAACGGAAGACAGCCTTTTTTACGCGCGGGTCAACCGCGTCTTGTTTGCGGTGGAATACGGCGTTAAAGATGCTAAATTCGCGCGTGATTTTAATTCCAGCGTCCTTGAGGCGCAAAAATTATTCGCGGAGGGAATTGGGCGCAAGCTCATGCATGGAGAAGCGGAAAAAACCGCTTTTGACTCCGTTCTTTTTTCGCGTGATCCCTATTTGCTTTACCGCGTTTCTGACCAAGTCCCCTTTATTTCCGAGCTTAGAGATTTTATCCGGCTCTATGGCCCCGATTTTGACGGGGTCGTCAACCGGGCGCAAGGCCGCTTGGTTGTCGCCTCGGGCAAGATCTATCCGGGAATTTTTCTTGAGGACGGCCAAAAACTCATCGCTTGGGGCGGGATTAAGCGCTTAAGCGAAGTTCCCTTTTATAGGGCTCAAGACTTAGAGTCCTTCTCTCAAAAAACGCGACAGGCTCTAGGGATTCACTAAGGCCTAAAGTTTCCGGAAAAATACATTTTCCTTGGGCTGCGCAGCCTTATTTTTTTCATCGAGCATTTCAGCGCTGTGGGCCGCCCCGAGAGCGGTTTCACGGGAAATAATATTTTTCTGCAAGAGATTTTTTAACCACATGTCTTTGGAAACCATTCCGACGCTGGCCCCTGATTGAATCGCATCGTTAATAGCTTCCAAACGGCGTTCGCGGATGAGTTGTCGGACAGCGGAGGTGGCAAGTAAAATTTCAGGCGCAATCACCATTCCTTTCCCATCGGCTCTTGGCAATAGTTCCTGGGATATGACGGCTTCAATGGTGGAAGCGAATTGTTCGCTTAAGGCTTGTTGGTCGGCTTCCGGAAAAGAAGAGATGATTCTTTGGGCCGTTTTGGACGCGTCGCGGGTATGCAGGGTCGTGATGACCAAGTGCCCGGTTTCGGCAGCCAGCATCGCGGCCTGGATGGATTTTGAGTCTCTTAATTCTCCGATGCACAGAATATCGGGGTCTTGCCTTAGCGCGTCTAACGTTCCCGTTTCAAATGAAGGGGTATCGGTGCCCACTTCCCTTTGAACGAAAATGCAGCGAGCGGGTTTAAAAATAGTCTCGATGGGGTCTTCAATGGTGATTATTTTTTGCGGCCTTCCGCTTTGGTTAAGATGTTCAAGCATTGCCGCCATGGTCGTGCTTTTCCCGCTTCCGGTGGGCCCAGTGACTAGGATAATGCCTGTTTTTCTGGTGATCAAATTGCCGACAATGGGGGGAAGCCCTAGCGTCGCTAATGGATAAATTTTGCTGGTGATGATTCGTATGGTTGCCCCCACCGTTCCCAGCGCGTAGTAAAGGGAGAAACGAAATCTACCCAAAGAGTCGATACTCCTTGAAAAATGGAGGTGAAGCTCTCGTTTAAAGGCGTCCATCTCATTTTGGTCGATAAATGGTTTTAGCAAGGTCATGATTTCATCCGAGCTTAAGGCGGGGTGTTTCAACGCCGCTATTTCGCCCGAAACCCGGACCATGGGAGATGAGCCGTGGACTAAATGAAGATCGCTTCCGCCCACCGCGATCGCTTCCGATAAAAGTTGGTTTAAAGTCAGTTCTTTGTCTGCCATAAGATTATGATTCTCCTTGTTTGTATCGAATTTGTGACAGAATGGTAAAAAAACGGTAAAAAGCGGGGTTCATGAGTTTTTAATCCCATAGGGGCAAAGAGTCTTCAATAGGCATGATGCGCATCGGGGTTTTCGCGCCGCGCAGACTTGTCTTCCGTGCCTGACCAGAGCGTGTCCGAAAAAAATCCATTCTTCCTTTGGAATAAGGGACATCAGATCTCTTTCAATGGGAACGGGGTTGGTTTTTTGGGTCAACCCTAGTCGGAAAGACACCCGTTTGACATGAGTGTCAACAACGATTCCTTCCGCGAGGCCAAAAGCCGTTCCTAGAATGACGTTGGCCGTTTTTCTGGCCACGCCGCGTAATTGAGTTAATTCGTGGATAGTTTTTGGAATTTGACCGTTAAAATCCTTGAGAAGGGTCCTCGCCGATTGTTGAATGGATAAAGCCTTTGAGCGGAAAAAGCCGGTTGAGCGAATCAAGGACTCAAGTTCATGAATATCGGCTCTGGCGTAGTCTTCAATCGTGGGATATCTTTTAAAAAGAGCGGGAGTGATGGAATTGACTCTTTTGTCCGTGCATTGGGCCGACAGAATCGTAGCGACGGCGAGTTCCCAGGGGGAGCGAAAATTAAGTTCGCAGTGGGCGTCCGGATAAAGGGTTTTAAGCCCCCTGATTATCTTTTGAGCCCGGTTGACGCGCTCTAGGGCCTTCATCTCTTCCTTATATAATAATAATCGAGTCCCAAGGCAATAGGGTTGTCATAAAAGACTTTGACATCGCTTCTCAGAGCGTAAATGTCCGTTGGGTGCGCGACCGGGATATTGGGCGCGTCATAGTTGGCGAGTTTGAGAATTTTTTCCTCTAATTCCTTTTGTCGCTGACGATTATGGGCCGAGGCAAATTTTTCGAGGAGGCGATCCATCTGAGGGTCTTGATATCGCTGTTCGAGAGGATATCGGCCGTTTGAGTCAAAAAACGCGTAGAAGAAATTATAGGCGTTTGGATAATCGGCGTACCAGCCGCGCATAAAAATCGGCATTAAATGTTTTTCGCTTTTATCCAAGAAAGAGGGCCAGTCAAGGCCGCGAATGTCGATGTGAAATTTTGGATTGAGAGATTCCACGCTTTTCTTAAGGATAAGAGCCGCCGCCATGCGGTTTTCAGAGCCGACGTTATAGGTGAGGGTGAAATGAAATCCTTTCTTCCAAAGCTCTCCGTTAAAAGCCCGCTTAAAATGCGAGATCGCTTTTTGGGGATTATAAGATCGGTAAGGGAAATGGGCGCTTGTCTGTAAAAGCGCGGGGGGAACCACGCTTTTAGCTCTGACTCCTTCGCCCTTGAGCGCGTCGCGGACAAAGATCTGGGCGTCAAAGGCGTAACTCATGCCGAGGCGGACATCGCGATCGGAGAAAAAATCCGGCGGTATCCCATTTTCTCCCAAGCGGCCCGAGCCGATATCTCGATTCGCCATTGGATTGACGCGGAAAGTAAAGAAAAATACCGGATCGGTGGTTAAGCGCGGAAGGTGGGGAATGATTTTTACGTTTGGGAGACTAGAGACCTCGCTTAAGAAAACAGGAGACACGCTGATGGCGTCGGCATCCCCGGTTTTGAGCATTAGTTTTTGGGTTGAAAATTCCGGAATAGTTCGGATAATCACCCGAGATAGAGAGGCGGGCTTTCTCCAATAATTGTCGTTGCGCTCGAGAATCACGTATTTAGAGATTGGGTCCCACCGCGCGAGCTTAAATGGCCCGCTCCCGTCCATATGATTGCGCAAATAGCTGCGGTCTTCTTGGGGGTTGTTGAAATGGGGAAAAGACGCCCATGTTTCGTCCCAGTCTCCATGTTCAACGGCCCAGCTTTTTGGAAGGATGTAGGACCAGCGAGCCATAATCGATAAGAAAGGAGCAAAGGGACGCTTAAGCGTAATGACGACATCGTTTCCTTCAACGCGAACGGCTTTTTGGGCGGCATCGAAAATGGATTTGAGAGAAACTCCTGTCTCGCGGGTTGAGCTGATTCCTAAAATGGGTTCTAGCAGAAGGCTCGAGGGGCCGCCGGGCCGGTCCATGAGCATAAAACGGAGCAGAGAATAGCGAACATCCTCGGGAGATAAAAGCCGTCCGTCTTGAAAGCGGATATTCTCGCGAATATGAAATCGGTAGATGCTGCCGTTTTTGGAAATACCGCCATTTTTGCGCGAGGGAACCGCGGTCGCGATTTTAGGGATAAGACGTCCGTGAGATTTTGGGTCCAACCCTAGAAGCGTATCGTAGACGTTAAAAATAATATTTTGACTAGCATTGTCATATGGATAAGCCGGATCAAGGCTTGTGATTTCGTCGACCTGGGCAAGAACGAAGGTCTTGGTTTGAGCGCAGAAAGCCGGGCGGGCGAGTAAAATTAAAAACAATCCCCATGTTTTTCCCATAAGAGAAGTATAGAATATAGCGGGCGTAACAAATTTGTCATTGATTTGTGAGCTAGAGTTGTTATACTTTTTCTGAGATGCCAAACTTTGGGAGGCTTTGAGGTCCTATGAGCGAGCGATATTGGATTTTTCAAAATAATCAAGTCATCGGCCCTTTTTCAATCGAAGAGTTGTTGTCTCGCCCTGATTTTTCCGGCGATGCCTTGGTTTGCCCCGAGGGTCGGCAAGGCACTGACGCTGGCGATTGGCAAAGGGCCAGTTTAATGCCTCCCATTCAGCAGGCGTTGTCTAAGCCAAAATCGCCTCTTCCGGTTTTGCAAAGTCAACCGACTTTAAGTCCAGAACCTGGGGGCGACGCTCTTTTAATTAAGGAATTGAGCTTATTAGGCGCTGTCCATGAAAAATTGGGGGCTTTGGGGCAAAGCGTTAACCAGCTTCAGGAATCTTTTAAAGAGGCGCGAAGAGAGTTGGATGAATTCCGCGCGAAATTCGATGGCAATAATCAGCACAATGAGGATTGGAGCCGCCGGATACAAAATCTGGAAAGCTCGTTGTCGTCATTGGGGGCCTTAAAGGGCGATATCGAGCAAATTTCCGCCGAGTCTCGCGCTCAATGGGCGCCGCTAGAAGAGGCGACTCGTTCGCAAAAGCGTTTGATGGAAGAGTTGAGCCAAAAACTTGAGATGCTTTCTCAAGCCGGTCAAGAAAGTCAAAATTTGTCGGCTCAAATTGCCGATCTTAACACCCGTTTCCAGGAGTTAGCGGAAAAAGTCAATGGAAACTCTCAAAGCTCCGTTTTAAGTGCGTCTTTGGATGAGTTGCGAGCCATGATTAACGGGCTCAAAGATGAAATTTCGGAAGTTAAGCTTAAGCAAGAATCTGTTCCCGCCGCTTCCCTGGATTCCACAATGCCTCAATCTGTTTCGCCGGTAGCTGCGGTGGAACCTTCAGCCGGAAATATGGGTTTTCCTCCCTCTCCGTTCGCTCCTCCGTCTTCGATGCCAGGGGCTTCCCCAATGGTTTCGATGGGAGAGGCAACTTCGCCGTTGCCGAGCGATCCAGCTCCAGACTTTATTTTGCCGACTGGAAATGTTCCCGATCCAAATTTATCTTCTTCTCCATCTCCGGCAATAGATGCGAATCAGCCTGCCAGTCTTGGGGGAGACAGCCTCTTGGGCTCTCCTATTTCAATGGGAGCCGCGACAGAGCCCCAGGCCGAAACGGGGGCTTCTGATAGTTCTTCCCTTTTTGAGTCTTCATCGGAGCCCGAAGTGGCCCCGGCCAAAGCGCCAAAGAAATCTAAAAAAGGATCTTGGCTTTTTATTCTGATCGTTTTGGGCGGGGCTTTGTTTGCCTTGGCTTACGTCTTAGGTTTGATTCCTGGCCTTGAGTTTTCCAAACCAAAACCAGCCGCGCCTTCGCGGCCTCTTTCTTCTTCCCGATCGGCTTTGGGACTTTCGATGCCCAAGCCGGCTCCGCCGGCGGCTCAATCTTCTCTTCCTCCGGAACAGGAGAAAGCTTTTAAAGATTCCGCCATTGAGATGGTCCAAAACTGGCCGATACCTTCAAGCGGAAAAACCATTTCCCAAGCCTTGGGAGTTCCCAGGTCTCCATTGGGAGATTTAAGCCCATGGAGCGCCGAAAAAATCAAGGATAACCTTTATCAAGTCAATTACCAAACTCCGCCCGCGATGAACGGAATGCAAAA
>JAJZJF010000065.1 GCA_021810245.1 bacterium | reverse complement strand
TGGCGAATTTCCGCCAAAGACGCCTGCTTAAAGATGAGGTTTCTAATTTCATCAGTGCTCGCCAGCAGTTCAAAAATTCCGATTCGGCCTTTAAACCCGGTCATTCGGCAAGATGGGCAACCGGCCCCTTTGACAAACTTGCTTTGAGGATGGTTGAATATTTTTTGGAGAAATTCTTGCTGCGAGGGATCTAAGGTTTTTATCCAGCTCTGAATCCACGCCGGATTGAGCGCGACCGGTTGTGCGCATTGAGAGCAGACTTGGCGGATTAGGCGTTGTGATAAAGCTCCGATGAAGGCTCCGGAGATGACATAAGGCTCGATTTTCATGTTGATGAGGCGATGAATCACGCCAGAGGCTGTGGTTGCATGAATGGTAGTGAGTATCAGGTGCCCAGTCAGAGCCGCGCGCATGGCGATTTCCGCGGTTTCAAAATCTCTAACTTCGCCGACCATCACGACATTGGGGTCTTGTCGTAGAATTGAGCGCAATCCTTCGGCGAAGGTAAAGCCCGCTTTGGCGTTAATTTGAGCGTGGTTGACGCGCGGAAGCTCATATTCGACGGGGTCTTCCAATGTCATTACGTGAACATCAGGGCGGCTGAGAATTTTAAGCATGTTGTAGAGAGTCGTCGATTTCCCGCTGCCGGTCAAACCCGAGACAAAGAAGATTCCGCTGGGGGAATTAATGACGCGCAAAAGTTCCTTGAGAACTTCCGGCGAAATGCCCAGGTTCTCGATATTTTCCGCCTGTTGCCCAACGTTTAAAACCCTCAGAGCCAGTTTGTCTCCATGGATGGTGGGGAAAGCCGAGGCTCGACACTGGACGGGTTTCCCGTCGATTGTGATTTCAAATCTTCCATCTTCGGCGGTATAGCTGCTCGCGGCGGTTGGGGGAAAATTAGCCAAAACGCGCAGGTAAGGGGTAATGGGCAATTCGTCTTTGATATAACTGGCTTGATCAACGAGGTGTCCGTCAATTCTAAAGCGCAAATGCATCGAGAGTTTGTGCGGATCAAAATGGATGTCAGAGACGTTTTGATTAATTGCAGATCGAAAAATTTCTTCCGCGACCTGGGTGCTGAGGGCGTTGAGGTCTGAAACTTGACTTTTAGCGCTGATGGCGGCCTTAAAAACTTGATCTAATGTCGAGCAAGAAGAAAAATCGGCTTTTGAATTACCTTTGGCCATTCCAATGACAATCATAGCATTAGAAAAGTCATTATTGACAGCGCTTCTTTGTTCTGTTATAACATAGGTGCCTATGTTATCAATCCGGCAGAAATTGGGGCGGTTCTTTAATCGTCCGATTACGTTTTTGGCTGTTCCCTCCAGCGGCAACCGCACTTTTCGCTGGCAATGCACGACGGCCTTTTTCTTGTTTGCGGTTTTCTTGTGGGGCGGCTTTACCATATGGGCCTGTTTTATTGTCGGAAGGCATGTGGATTATTGGATTACCAAGGGAGATAACGAGCTTTTGCGGACTAAGTTGGCCGTTATCTCAAGGGAGATGGACCGCTCCGAAACGGCTTTAAGTATGGCCGAGAACACCGATCACGAAATGAGAACCTTACTTAACTTGGCTCCGCGCACGTCCCATGAGGATTATTCCGGAGTCGGGGGGCCGACGGCCGAAGATAGCGCGCGCTTGCGTCAAATTATGTTGGAGGGTCCCGAGGCAATTAATTTACCCGAGTGGCGGCACAAGATATCTAAAATTCGAGAAGAGTCTTACAAACGCTTAGCCAGCTTTCAAGAAATTGGCTGGTATATGAGCAATCAACGCAGCCTTTACCGGGCCACCCCTGATATTTGGCCGACTGAAGGGCGGATTACCTCTCTTTTCGGTTACCGATTTAACCCGATGCGACGTTACGATGGAGAAAATCAAGCCGAGTTTCACCCCGGCATTGATATCGCCAATCGCCCAGATACCTTAATTTACGCGACTGCCGACGGCACAGTTCGCGCCGCGGGATGGTTTCATGGTTATGGGCAAATGATTCTCATCGATCACGGATACGGAGTGAGCACCGTTTACGGGCATACCTCAAAAATTTTAGTCAAGGTAGGCCAGCACGTGCGCCGTGGGCAACTGATTGCGTATATGGGAACCACCGGGCGCTCGACCGGAGCGCATCTTCATTATGAAGTTCGCATTCACGAGCATCCGGTGAATCCGCAGAGATTTCTTAAAATTCACGCAGGCTTAAAAGAAGAACAGGGAGACGACAGCGATGTTCGGTAAAACGATTAGCTTGGATTCATCTTCGGGGGCGATGACGTTAATTAGCGAGGAGGCGTATTTTCACGGGGTTTTATCCGCGAAATGTTCTCTGCGGATTGAGGGAGTCGTTGAAGGCGACGTGACCGACGCAATTCGGGTGGAAGTAGGGCCTAAGGGGCGTATTAAGGGCAACGTCGCTGCGGAGAGTTTGGTTTTAGCCGGAACCATTGAAGGAGATGTTTCTGCCACCCACTCTGTAGAACTTTTTTCCCAGGCGCGCTTGATCGGAAATCTCAGGACTCAGAAATTAAAAGTCGAGGAAGGCGCGGTTTTGGAAGGCTGCGTGGTTATGGGACAAGAACATCAGAGAAAGGTCCATAAAAATGCGCCGCCGGTCCCTCCGATGGCAGCCAGCAAAGAATGAAAGGAGCGGAAAATGATTTCTTGGTTTAGCCGTTATCAAAAGCCGTTGTTTATTGGAACAGTCGCTATTTTTTTAATTGGGACTTTCGTGGGGCTTGGCGGATATCTTTTGACCTCTAGCGACAGTTCTGGCGCCGTGGCGAAGGTGGGAGCGTCTAAAATTCCCTATTCCATTTTTATCGCGCGGGTCAATCAATACGCTGATGCCTTGCGAAATCGCGGAACTGATGTTTCTGATCAGGTGCTCGGACAAATCAAGCAAGAGATGCTTCGCGATATGATTGTCGAATATCTTTTAGCGCGCAAGGCCCGGAAAATGGGAATTTCCGTGACTAACGAGCAGTTGGCCCAAGATATCGAGAATACTCCCGCTTTTCAACATGACGGAGTCTTTAATCAAGATCTCTATTTTTATGCGGTCAGGTCCATCTATCACGATACGCCAAAGGCATATGAAAAGATGCGCCGAAGGCAGATTCTTGCCTCTTTGTTTAAGCAGATAATCTATCAATCCGTTAAGCTGGTCCCGGGCGAAGTTCGCGAAGCTTACGCTCGGGAGCATAAAGGGTCGCTTAAAAACTACGCGAAAGACAGAGCCAAATTTGCCGAACAATTGCGCGAGGCCCAGGCCTTGGATATTTTAAACTACTATTTGCGCCAGTTGGTCACTCAAATTCCCATCCGCAGCTATCTAAAACAGCGGGAATCTGGAGCTTAAGCGGCTCATGGAAGACCTAGACAAAACTTCGCCGCAACAAATCCAGGTTGAGATTGACGAGGCCACGGCCAAGGGCTGTTATGTCAATCTCACGCTCGTCGCCCACAGCGAAACGGAATTCTTTTTTGACTTTTTGCTTTTGCAACCCCAGTCTCCCAAGACCAAGGTCTTATCTAGAATCATTTCTTCTCCGGTTCATGCCAAGCGGTTTTTGTGGGCGCTAAAAGACAATATCGAAAAATATGAAGCGCGTTTTGGCCCGATCAAAGCGGGTGAAAACCCCGCTTCCTCTAAATCCTCCAAGTTTTACCAGTAATGGGTTTTCAAAAGCGAACTCCTCGAATCGAGATTTTATTTACTGGTAGCGAGCTTCTTGAAGGACGCCCTAACACCCATCAAAACTATTTGTGCCTAAAACTCAAAAATGCGGGTTTTTCCGTCATCAAGGCTACCACGGTTCCCGATGATCAGGCGGCAATCGCTTTGGAAATTAAGGATTGGTCTTTGCGTTCCGACGCATTGATTATTTGCGGAGGCTTGGGCCCGACCTTTGATGATTTAAGCCGGGAAGCCGTTTCCGAAGCTTTAAAAAGACCGTTGATTTACCATCCGGAGATATTTAAGGCAATTAAGGCGCGCTTTTCTCTCTATCGGCTCCCTATTCCAGCGGAAAACAAAAAACAGGCTTATTTAATCGAAGGGGCTCAAATGATAGACAATCCCCGCGGATCGGCGCCGGGACAGGCGCTGGAAGTTCCCCGCAAAGGCGAGAATCCGCAATCGTTGTTTCTTTTGCCGGGCCCTTTTGCCGAGATGTCTCCTTTGTTTGAGAGCGTAGTTCTGCCGCGCTTGCGTTTTCTCTACGGCCGAAATCTTTTTTCGGAACATCTGCTTTTGCATTTGTCCGGAATTTCCGAATCGGCGGCCGATGAAAAATTATCCTCGGTCGTTGGCGCCTTTAATGGCAAGGCGCATTTTACGATTTTGGGGCTTTCCGCCCAGGTGGATTTTCATGCCTTGATTCAAGGAAAAACGGCTCAAGAGGCTCAAAGAAAGATGCGGAACTTAAAAGCTGAGATTCTCAAAAAAGTCGGTCCTTTTGTCTTTGGAGAAGGAGAAGAGACTCTTGAAAGCGCCTTGGGTCGCGCGCTTTTAAAAGCGAAAAAAACCTTGGCGGTCGCGGAATCTTGTACCGCAGGGGGGCTCGCTTCCAGAATTACATCCGTTCCTGGAAGTTCCGATTATTTTAAGGGTGGGGTTATTGCTTACTCAAACGAGGTTAAGAAAGATATGCTGGGCGTTCAGCCAAAGACTTTATCCCGCTTCGGTGCGGTTTCGCCCGAATGCGCGGTTGAAATGGCGGAAGGCGTGCGCCAGAAGATGAAGTCGTCGGTGGGAATCTCTATTACTGGAATTGCCGGTCCTAGCGGGGGAAGCGCGAAAAAACCTGTGGGACTCGTTTATGTGGGCCTGGCGGGGTTAACCCCAAAACCTTTTTCGCGCAGGTTGCATTTATTAGGCGACCGAGAAACGGTGCGAAAGCGCGCCGCGTCTTGTGCCCTTCATTTTTCTCTTCAAGAACTTTTATTAGGAGAAAAATAATGCGCCATTTTATCAAAATGATTGATGAAAAATTTCTTTCGCTATTTTGGCCTCAGGTCCCCATTGGGCTTCTCCTATTGTTTACAGGCTATGTCAATGCTATTTGGGGATTACATTTGAACCATTCAAGCCATGTTTACCTTGCCCTCATTCATGTGGTTCCCGTTTCCCAGTTGAATCGCGATATTTCGATTGGAATCATCGGCGGCGGGGTGCAGACATTTCTAGGAGTTGGGATGATGATTACCGGAATAGGATTGTTTTGGAAATTGCGTTCGGCATGGGCTTTTTCCATTCTCCTTTTATTGGCGATGCTTTCGGTTCATTGGGTGACGCATCAGGGCTTGAGAGCTATGTTTTTTCCGATGCTCTCTATGCTAGTTTTACTGATTTGGAACAGTCGTTTTAAAAAAATTTCCCTCGTTGGTTCTTATTTAATGTCTCTGTTTGGCCTGATTGCGGTCTTATCTTATGGGGTTCTTGGCACCTTGCTCTTGGGAAATAGTTTTAGTCCTAGGGTGCATGATCTCTACACAGCCATTTATTTTACGATCACGACTTTGTCAACCGTTGGTTCAAATATTTACCCGGTTACCGCCAAAGCTAAAATGTTTATGGTGACCTTGATCCTTGGCGGAATCAGCATATTTACCACAACCGTTGTCTCAACCCTAGGGCCGCTTCTCTCTGAGAGAATCCGTCCACATCGCTCGAAACGAAATAAAACCGAGAAAGAGTATTAACAGGTTCTGATTATTGCCCTGTGGGAGGAGGAACCGCTGGCGCGCCGCCTCCTTGAGTTGCCTGCTGAATCATCTGTTGAACGTTTGGCGGCACGCTTTGCCCTTGCGGCATTCCCTTCATCACGTTTTGGATGATGCTTCCGGCATTGGGAACTTGTCCGGCCCCGGGGGCTGAAATGGGGCTTCCTCCCTGGGAGGCGGGATTTCCAAAGGGGCTTGGTTTAAGATGAGGAATTGAGACCGGTTGAACTGTTTTTGCGGGCTTTTTGGCCTTTAGTTGCGCCAGAGATTTAGATCGAAAAACTTTTTTTGATGCCTTTTTAACTTTTATCTTGGGTTTGGCTGCCGACGGCGCTTGAGGCGTTTTGTATCCGACAACCATTCCAAGAGAACTTTGGGTAGGCGGGGTTAGTCCCGAGGGGGCGACGGAGGGCGCTGGGGCCGGAGCCGGGGTTAATTTTTGCCCCACCTTGAGTGTTCGCGCGTAAAACATGCTGCCATTCATCTGGGAGGGTTTTGCATTTCGCAGAGACGACAGTTTGGAGAAAAGGATAATCAGGAGAGGCAAAACAAGAAGGATAATTCCGCCGATGAGAAGAAATAGATTTTTCTTTTTTAGCTCATTGGCCTTAGACTCTTCGCTTGAATCTTCTTGTCCAATCATCAACTATTAGTGTAACAGGTTGCCGGAGTAATTTCAAGATAGCGCCCGGTGTGGGAGTTCGCATTTTGAGCGATTTCTTTGGGAGATCCTCTGGCAATGAGTTGCCCGCCTCCCGCTCCGCCTTCCGGACCTAAATCAATAATCCAGTCAGAGTTTCTAATGACATCGAGATTGTGTTCGATGACCAAGACCGTGTTTCCATGGTCTACCAGCCGGTGGAGAACTCCGATTAGTTTATCGACGTCCGCGAAATGAAGTCCAGTCGTGGGTTCGTCCAAGATGTAAATGGTTTTTCCGGTGTCTCGCCTTCCCAATTCCGAAGCGAGTTTGACGCGCTGGGCTTCTCCGCCCGAGAGGGTGGTGGCGGCTTGTCCCAGGGTGATGTATCCTAATCCCACATCCTCTATCGTCTTAAGAATTCTGGAAATCAACGGATGATTTTCAAAAAATATGCGCGCTTCCTCGACGCTCATCGCCAAGACCTCGGCGATATTTTTTCCTTTATAGCGGATAGAGAGGGTTTCCTCGTTAAAACGAGCGCCCCGGCATTCATCGCAAGGGACATAGACATCCGGCAAAAATTGCATCGAAATTTGAAGAGCGCCGTCGCCGGAGCAGTTTTCGCAGCGCCCGCCCTTGACGTTAAAGGAGAATCGCCCTGGCTTATATCCCCGCGCCCGCGATTGGGGAAGCATGGCGAAAATTTCGCGGATGGGAGACCAGAGGCCGGTATAGGTGGCGGGGTTTGATCGCGGCGTGCGGCCTATGGGAGATTGGTCGACGACGATGACCTTGTCAATTTTTTCTGTTCCAAGAATAGCCCGGTAAGCGCCGGGCGCTTCTTTTGAGCCGTAAAATTTTTGGGCGAGGGCTTTGTAGAGAATTTCGTGGACCAAGGTTGATTTTCCGGAACCAGAGACCCCTGTCACCGAAACAAAGAGGCCAAGGGGAATTTTGACATCGATGTTTTTAAGATTAAATTGTTTTGCCCCCAAAATAGAGATAAATTCCCCGGGCTTTGGGCGGCGCAGCGGACGATTTTGAAGAGATTTTTTGTCTCCCCGGAGATAAGCCCCAGTCAAGGAATGTGGGGAGGCGAGAATTTGTTTGGGAGTTCCTTCCGCGATGATTTCTCCGCCGTGGATTCCGGCCCCAGGGCCGAGATCGACAATCCAATCGGCGCTGAGCATGGTCTCCTCGTCATGCTCGACGACGATCAAGGTGTTTCCAAGGTCCCGGAGGCGTTTTAAGGTGGAAAGAAGACGAGTGTTGTCGCGGGGGTGAAGGCCAATGGAGGGTTCGTCAAGCACATAGAGAACGCCGCTGAGTCCGGAGCCGATTTGAGTCGCTAAGTGGATTCTCTGGGCCTCTCCGCCGGCCAAGGTTTCTGAACTGCGGTCAAGAGTCAGGTAATCCAGTCCGACATTGGTCAAAAATTCAAGGCGCGAGAGTATCTCCTTGAGAATCATTTTTGCGATCATTTTTTCAGTTGAGCTCAGATCGAGATTTCGGATAAAATCATATGCTCCGGAAATGGAAAAAGAGACTAATTCTTGTATATTTTTCCCGCCAACCAGCACCGCGAGCGCCTCGGGCTTAAGTCGGGCGCCGCGGCAATTGGGACATATTCTTTTTCGCATGAATCTTTCGGCGATGGCGCCTTTCACGAATTCCGATTCAGTTTCTTTATAACGGCGTTCGAGGTTGGGAATAATGCCTTCAAACTCTTGATCGTTTTTTGCCCAATGGGGCCGGTAATGTCCGCCTCCGTAAAGAAGGATTTCCTTATGTTTGGCGGGGAGGTTCGACCACGGCGTTCGGGGATTGATTCCATGCTGGCGGCAGATCGTTTCCAAAATTTCCGAATAATATCCGGACCAGGATTTTTTCCAGCGATTGGTTCGGGTCGTGACCGGGTCATCCCATGCGACGATCGCGCCGTCTTGGACCGATAGAGAAGGATCGGGAATGACCAAATCCGGGTCGACCTCGGTTTTTTGGCCGATTCCATCGCAGGCGGGGCAAGCTCCGTAAGGCGAATTAAAAGAGAAGAGCCGCGGCTCAAGTTCCGGGAGGCTGATTCCGCATTCAGGACAGGCGTGGCGCTCACTCATCATGACGCCCTTGGCCGGTTTTTTAGACGGCTCAACCTTGACCAGTCCGCGGGATTCTTTAAGCGCCGTTTCTATGGATTCAAAGAGCCGATCTTTTTCTTCTTTCACGGCGTCGAGTTTGTCGATAAAAAGCTCGATGACATGCTTGGCGTAGCGGCTGAGTTTCTCAATGGAGTCCAGATCTGAAACCTTCCCGTCTACCCGAACCTTGACATAGCCCGAGCGCTTAAGGCGGTTAAAGAGCTCTTCATAGGTTCCGGTTCTGCCCATTACCAAGGGAGACCAGATGGACACGGACTCTCCGGAAAATAAATCGAGCGTTTCCTGGGTAATGGCCTGGGCGGATTGTTTTTTAACGGGTCTTTTGCATTGCGGACAGTGCGGGCGGCCGACGCGGGCAAACAAAAGGCGCAAATAATCATAAATTTCAGTCGTGGTAGCGACAGTTGAGCGCGGATTGTGAGAAGGATTTCTCTGCTCGATGGCAATCGCCGGAGACAATCCCTCAATAGAATCGACGTCGGGCTTTTCCATTAATTCCAAAAATTGCCGCGCGTAAGCCGATAAACTTTCGACGTAACGCCTTTGCCCTTCGGCGTAAAGGGTGTCGAAAGCCAAGGAGGATTTCCCCGAGCCGGATAAGCCGGTGATGACCACGAGCTTGTTTTTAGGAAGTTCCAGAGAGATGTTTTTAAGATTGTGCTGGCGCGCTCCCCTGATGATAATGCGATCCATATCTTAGCTGAAGCTCTCGGAGAGACTCAGGACCTTTTTTTGATCAAGTAAGGTGTCTTTTTTTTGAGAGGGGACCGGTTTGGGATAATCCAGAGTATAATGAAGGCCGCGGCTTTCTTTTCTCTGAAGGGCGGATAAAATGACGGTGGTGGCCACGTCCGCCAAATTTCTCAACTCGATCAAATCGGGAGTTAAAAAGAAGTTCCAATAATAATGATTGATTTCCGCGTTGAGAAGCTTCATTCGCCTTAAGGCTCGCTCAAGTCTCTTGGTCGTGCGGACAATGCCGACGTAATTCCACATCAGCCTTCTAATCTCATCCCAGTTTTGGGTGATGACCACCGCTTCATCAAGAGCCTTGGCCTTTCCGGGATTCCAATTTTTTGGGGTAAAGGGCTTAAGCCTTTGAATGGCGGTTTCGTTTTTAATGCAAAGAAAGAGGCGGTGGGCGAAAACGCATCCCTCCAATAAAGAGTTGGAAGCCAAGCGGTTCGCTCCATGAAGTCCGGTCTGGGAAGTCTCGCCGACGGCGAATAACCCAGGGATGTCGGCTCTAGCGTAAGAATCAACCCGGACTCCTCCGCAGAAAAAATGGGCGGCCGGGACGACTGGAATGGGAGTCTTGGACATGTCGATTCCGTAGCTTTTTAAAGTGCTATTGATATTGGGGAAGCGTTGAGAAAGGAATTTTTTTGTCTTATGAGTCATGTCCAAATACACGC
This sequence comes from bacterium, assembly GCA_021810245.1. Lineage (GTDB taxonomy): Bacteria > Elusimicrobiota > Elusimicrobia > UBA1565 > UBA9628 > JAKAQV01. The sequence continues at coordinate 406 of JAJZJF010000065.1, read as the reverse complement.
AGGGCTCTCCCGATTTTTTTAGCTCATAATCGACCGCTCGCGCGACGATATCTCTGGGGGCAAGCTCGGCCCGCGGATCATGTTTTTTCATGAAGGCTTGTCCATTTTTAAGAATGAGTTTTCCGCCTTCGCCTCTGAGCGCTTCCGATAAAAGAAAAGATTTAGCTTGGGGGTGGTAGAGGCATGTGGGGTGAAATTGAACAAATTCCATGTTGGCCAAAGTCGCGCCTGCCCGATAAGCCATCGCCATTCCATCTCCGGTCGCGATGTCGGGATTGGTCGTGACCAAATAAACTTTTCCGGCGCCGCCGGTCGCCAAAACGACCGCTCGCCCTGAAAATGCGCGAATTTTTCCGTGTTTGCGGCTTAAAGAATAAAGTCCGCGGCAACGCCCGCTTGAATCCAA
>JAJZJF010000064.1 GCA_021810245.1 bacterium | reverse complement strand
CCGCCGATTCAAGAACTTCCTTGGGGTTCCCGGCCTCTAAAAGCCCGTTATCCGCGGAAGGCGGGGCCGGAGGACGCGAAGAACTACTCTTCCCGGCTTGCGCGATTTCGGAAAATTCTCCCGCATAACGCCAGTTTTTATCTTGGATCTCACCCTCGGCCGAACAAACTAGCGTAGTCGATAAAAAGCCCGGAAGCCGCCACAATTCATCCGGGGAATAAGCTCCGGGAACTTTGCCATCAATATAGACCCAATATTTCATGACTTCCTCCAAATAAACAACCGCATTCAAATCTGAAATAAGGATAGCCCCTAAGGCGAATTATTTCAAGGACTTTTTTGTTACAAGATGACTGGGGTTAATATATAAGGAGAGAACCTGGGCCCGCCAGGAATCGAACCCGGATCTCGTGGTTCGAAGCCACGCGCTCTATCCGTTGAACTACAGGCCCGCGAATTTATTTTACAAAACCTAGCTCTTTGATGGGAGGAAAAAGAAGAACCGCATTGCGAGTCGTTTTATCCGCCACTTCAGCCAAAGAAACTCCGAACACTTCAGCGACTTTCGCGGCAATTTCAGGAATTGAAGAAGGCTCATTGCGTTTTCCGCGAGAACTTTGCGGAGGAAGATAGGGACTGTCGGTTTCCAAAACAATACGTTCAAGACCCGCCAAACGCAAAGCTTCTCTGAGAGCGTTATTTTTTGGATAGGTCACCGGCCCATCAACGCCAAGAAGAAAGCCTTTTTCCTTCAAAAAGAGCGCCTCTGAATTTCCTCCCGAAAAGCAATGAACAACTCCCCAGAAGCCAGAATCCGGAGGATGAGGATAGACCTTTTCAAGAATCGGGATTAAATCTAAATAGGCTTCTCGGCAGTGAATTACACAGGGTTTTTTTGAACTCTTAGCGAGAAAAAGGAGGCGCTCAAAAACCGGTTTTTGAATTTCGGCGGGAATAGAAGACTTGGCATAATCCAAGCCGATTTCTCCTATTCCCACCACTTCCGGCAACAGGGCCTTTTTGGATAAATCCTCATAAAGCCCTTCTGAGAACTGATCCGCGTGATAAGGGTGAAGCCCCAAAGCCGCGCGCACGAAACGAGGACGGGCACGGGCCAGAGACAAAGCCTGGGCCCACTCTTGGGGACCATCGGCGATCTCGATAATCCAAGCTATCCCAAGAGCTCCTGCGCGCGACAAAACCTCCGCGCGATCAACATCGAAGCGCTCATCCGAGAGGTGAGCGTGAGTGTCGATAAATTCTATTTCCCGAAGTATTTCCAGCGTCTCTCCAAATTAGCGTCTCGGTGACTTTTCTCCAAAAGATGTTCTTCCAAGGAGAGCCAAGGATCGTGCTCTCTTTGAGGCACGAATAAATCAAGCCAAGCCCGTTCGCTTTTAAAATCCAAAACGATATCTTCCTGAATCGCGGACTTTTTAACGGGACTGAGAACAGACTTCTTTGATTTTGACTTAAACATAGTGACCCTCCAAGTTGAAGACTCAAACCAACACCCTGAAGTGTAAAGGATAAATGGAAAATTTTCAAGGGGGGGGTGTCTTGAAAATTTATTTTTGCTTCGGCTCAGGAGGAATAGGCACCCCCGGCGGAAGAAGAAACTGAAGCGCCGCCTCTCTACTGTAGTCGGTTTTTCTCGCGGCAAAATCAAAACGCGCGAGCACTCGTCCTGCGGGCTTATCGTTATCTATCTTCCAGGCTCTTAATTCAAAGGTGGTTGAAAACATTTCTCCGCGAACGCTTTCAATTTCCACCCAAAGAACGCGATCTTTCCAGGGCTTCATGACCTCAAACATTTTTTTTTGATAATCGGCGTAAGCCGCATCATTCATGCGCCCGGTGGTCGCGGTGTTAAAAATAAAAAGCCCCATATCGCCTTCAACCGGAATATTCTTGGCTAGAAATTCCGGAGCGGAATCGGCGCGACAGGGAAAAATTTGAACCAATTCCGCGTCCTGCGACAATAAATCGATAAATTTCTCCGAGTCTTCGTCAAACTCGTCAATAGCTGGCATCTGTTCGGGAAGAAAAGAAGCAGTCAGCCAGCGCCGATGATTGATGTCGCGGATATCCATGGGCTGAACATCAAGGCCTATCCTGGCTTCGATTAAATCTGAATTAAAGCCCTTGACCTCGCGCAATAAGTCGGTGGCCATATTGAGCCCCGCCCCAGCATTAACCTCGACCATATAGTAAGGAAATCCGACGGTCTGAAAAAAGAGCTGCGCTAAGGGCGGCCACAGAAGATTTCGAGTCGAAAGATAAACGCGGCGCTCGGCCTTTTTAAGATTTTCAAAAAAACTCTGGGGCGGATCTTTTAAAAATTGGAGAAGCCCGGTTGAGGGATCAGCCTCGGCAGTCCCGCCACAAGATGGGAAGTAGGGAACTAAGGGATTCTGCGCGTCGCTTAAAGCCTCGTAGTGGACCGCTGATAGAAAAATGCCCCAGGCCTCGGCCCAATGGACAAACTCTCTTTTTTCCCACGCTTTCGCCGTGTGCTTCCACCAGGGAGGATCGCCTTTTTTGAGTTCTGAATATAAACAATTGAGCATCCCGTGCGTGACGGGCAAAGCCAAAGCCCCTTGGGCCGCGCGTTCAATTTGTTGTATAAAAACCGTTTTTTCAATCATAAAAAAAGAGGAGTTCCCCCCTCTTTCAACAATAAGGCCTGTGAAAACGTGCCCAGTATAGGATTTGAACCTATGACCTTTCCCATGTCAAGGGAACGCGCTACCACTGCGCCAACTGGGCGAAAAACCAAACACGGATGTCATACTGTCCCACCCGCAACCGCCGCCAACTGGGCGAAAAAAAACGAATGATTCCTATTTTACTATAAAAAAGGAGTCAGTCTTCTTTTTTTCAGCGCCTCAAGCGTTCTCGCTGAAGCCCCGCGAAACCCTTGAGCCGAAAATTGAGCCGCTTCCCGGGCTTGAGAGAGACGTTCGGAATTTTCCGCCAAAAGATTTAAACAGCTGGTCAAAGACTCCACATCACGAACCTCAAAACCAGCGCCCTTAGACACTAAAACCCGCGCTAATTCCGCGCTGGAATTAACCGAGGGGCCAAAGGCGACCGGACTTTTTTCCAAAGCCGGCTCAATTAAACTGTGTCCTCCCAATGGGATTAAGGTTCCGCCAACAAAAGTTAAAACCGCTCCGCGATAAAACCCGGCGAGAATTCCCAAGCGATCCAAGACCAAACAATCCCGCCCTTGAGAAATTTCATTTCCTATCTTTGAATACGAAATAAAAGAAACCCCTTTTTTTTGGAGGAGTTCCTCTAACTCCCGCGCGCGCTCGACATGGCGGGGCGCAATCACGAGCTTAAGATCGCCCCCCTTTTGGCGAACTTGGAGAAAAGCCTCAATCAATATCTCTTCTTCCTTTAAATGCGTGCTGGCGGCAACCCAAAAGCGAGCGTTTCCCCAATTGAGCGTTTGAAAGACCTCCTGGGCAGAATGGCCGGGCTCTATCCTGCGATCATATTTTAAGCTCCCGGAGACAAACACTTTTGCCGGATCGACCCCTAATTTTTTAAAGCGTTCGGCATCTTCATCGGTTTGAGCGGCAACCAACGCGATTCGCTTAAAAAAAGGCCGCACAAAGAAAGAGAGCTTTTGATAGCGCCAAAAACTCCTTTCGCTTAAGGCCGCGCTCGCCAATATTACGGGAATTTTTCTTGAAAAGGGAAGGGCAATCAAATGCGGCCACAATTCGGTTTCAACTAAAATAAGGGCCTTCGGCCGCGCGCGGTTTAAAAATCGCCGCACTGCCGGAAAAAAATCAAGCGGAGCCATCAAAGGAAAATCAGCCAAATTCAGTTTCTGCGCGCGAATTTTTCCCTGCGCGTTCGTCGAGGTCATCGCGATTAAAAAGCGCGGGTATTCGGCCTTGATTAAGCGAATCAATGGTTCGACCGAAGACACCTCACCCGCGGAAGAGGCATGGACCCAAATCAAAGGATGAGCCAGAGAATCTCTTTCTCTCCCAAACTTCACAAACCCCAGGCGCTCTTTGATTTCGTCCTTGAACCCTAACAAAATCCGCCTTCGGCTGGAGAAGAGAAATTTAAGAAGAAAAAAGAGAGCTAAGGGCGCGAAAAGGAGGTTTTCGAGAAAAAGAACTCCTTGGACGCGAAAGCCCGCCACGGAAGATTGAACCCGGTCTTGCGCCTCTAAACTGGCCGCTGAAAGCTCTTTGGCCAATTCTTTCGCTTTTAAGTCTAAATCATCATCGGGCCCAACCCAAATGGGTTTCCCATATGCGATAGCGGCCCGACCGCAGGGCAGAGGGACTTGATATTGATCCCAGCTTCGCCTTAGGACTATTTTTCGCGAAAGGAAATTGGCCGTTGGTAAAATGGGAACCCCGAGTTTCTGGGCGAGGAAAACCCCGCCGCGCTTCACCTCTTCTTTCGGGCCTTTGGGGCCGTCCGGGGTAATTCCCAAATCCCAGCCTTCTTGGGTCAAGCGCATCATCTCTTTTAAAGCGGCGGAAGCATTTTTGGAGGAAGAACCGCGGGAGGCGCGAATTTTAGACAGGCTCATGACCTTGGCGATCATTGCCCCATCGCGGCTAAGGCTTACCAAAACCGAGAGATTGTCCCCCCGGTGACTGGTCGTAAAAAACATCTGCTGATTGTGCCAGAAAGCATAAATAAAGCGCTGGTTTTTGGCGCGGAGAAGCGCCCTTTTTTCTTCTCCAAGAATTTCCAAGCGCGTCGTCCATTTGACGAGGCTGAGATAAAGGTAAGCTAAATACGGAGCTGCCCAGCGAAACAAGCTCAGGCCCTAACTCTCCGCTGGAGTTTTATCGGCGCCGGGCTCGCGGATAGTTTGAGATTTCGGCTTTTTCTTTTTTATTTTTGAAATCCAACTCAAGGACGCGACAGAAGAGAGAAGAGGCGCCATCCGACCCTCCTGAAAAGAAACCCCGATTTTACTCCCATCCATTTTTCTGATGGCCGCCTCTTGAATTTCCGGCGCCAGTAAAAGAGAGACTGGGGTCAACTCGCAAGAATCCTTCTGCGCTTCGGAGTTAATGATTTCAACCGCGAATTTCCGACATTCCTCTAGAGCCATTTCCCAAACCAAGGTTTCAGAACCAATGGAAACAGGTTGAAGAGGCAAAGCCGGCTCGCCAATGGTCGCTAAGATCAAACTATAGGCGATTCCAGAAATAGGAGAAAAAGTTTTCTGGTCGAGATCATCGACGCCAAAGGTATCGAAGAGAATTGCGGGCTTAAGAGATTTGACGATGCGGTCTAAATCCGACTGAAGGGCTTCTTGCGAAACTTCAAGCGTTATCCCTTCTTTTTTAGCGCGTCTTAATAACTCCCAAGCGCGCAGATTAATCCTAAACCCAACGATTTTACGCATTTTTGACGGGCTTTTTAGATTTTCGCTCGTATTTGTTTGAAGAAGCGGAATTTTTTTGAGAAACGACCGGTTTTTCATCCGGACGCCCGCGCTCATGGCGCAGAGTCCATTCATAAACCAAGGGGGCCGCCACCGCAATTGAAGAATAGGTGCCGACAATGGTTCCAAAAACCATGGCGAGAGCGAAATGGTGAATCACCTTGCCGCCGAAGAAATATAAAATCGAGACGACGATAAGGACAGTCGAGCTGGTAATAATCGTCCGCGAGAGAGTTTCATTCATGCTCTCGTCCATCACCTGCCTTAAAGATTCTTTCCGCATGATGCGCAATTTTTCGCGAATGCGGTCAAAAATAACGATGGTATCATGAATGGAATAGCCGCCAATCGTTAAAATGGCCGAGACAATCAATAAATCGACATGAAAACCCATCAAGGAGAAAAAGCCGTAAGTCGCGAGCACATCGTGGAAAAGAGCGATAATGCCTGCCAAACCCCAAATCGGATTTGCAAACCGAAATCCCAGATAGACGATAATCCCCGACAAAGACAAGGCAATCGCCCACAAGGCTTGCTGAAAAAGGTGCTTTCCAACCGCCGGGCCGACGTAGGATTTACTGTCGACGTGAAAGGTATTCCCGGGCAAGGCCGCCTGCAGGTTTTTAAGCTGGGAGTCTAGGGCATCGGTCGCTTGCCCATTGAGATTCTGAACGCGAATCATGAAGGTATTGGTCCCGACGTATCTTTGAATCGCCGGATTGTTTAAACCGGAATTATTCAGAGCTTTTCTTAAATCCGAAGTGTCGATTTTTTTGTCAAAACTGATCTGGAGTTCGGTACCGCCCGTAAAGTCAATTCCATACTTAATGCCGCGCGTCATTAAAGACACGACGCTGCCGCCCAATAAAAGCCCTGAAATGGCGAAGAACTTCCAGCGAAGCCCGAGAAAGTCGAAATGAGTTTTAGGAAATAGTTGCATGGTTTATCCGATATTAATTGAAGTGATGTCGCGATTAGCAAGATAACTTTGGAAAATCAGCCTGGTCAGCCAAACGGCGGTAAACATCGAGATGGCCAATCCCAAGACTAGCGTCACGGCAAAACCTTTGATGGAGCCGCTCCCAAACTGAAAGAGAAATATCGATGAGATTAAGGTCGTAATGTTGGAGTCAAAAATCGCGGTAAACGCGCGGTCATAACCGGCCTCAAGAGCGATTCGGACCGGTTTTTGAAGCGCCAACTCCTCTCGGATGCGCTCGAAAACCAAGACATTGTAATCAACCGCCATCGCAATGGTCAAAACCACTCCGGCGATTCCGGGCAAGGTCAAGGTCGAACCGAAGTAGCACATGCAGGCAAGCAGAAAAACGAGATTTAAAATCAAGGCGATGTCCGCGATAAGTCCGGCCATACTGTAATAGACCGCCATGAAGACCAAGATAAACACGCCCGCAATAGCGGTGGCAATGAGGCCCGCTCTAATGGAATCTTCTCCGACCGTGGGGCCAATGGTTCTCTCTTCAATAATTTTTACGGGAGCGGGAAGAGCGCCGGCGCGAAGAACAATCGCCAAATCCTTGGCCTCATCAATCGTAAATTGCCCTTCAATGATTCCGGATCCGCCGGAAATGCGGCTTTTAATGACGGGCGCGGAATAGACCACTCCGTCTAAGACAATCGCCATGTTTTTGCCGATATTAGCTCCGGTTAGGTTTGAGAAAGCGCTGGCCGCCTCGGGCTTGAATTTAAAAGCGACATCCGGCATGCCGTAATCTCCGCCGGTTTCAACCCGGGCCGTCTCCAATTGCGCCCCGGTGAGAGGCACGTCTTTGGAAAGAAGATAAAGCGAACCGTCCTTTCCTTTAACAAGAGCGTCTTCTTTGGGGACCAGTTTCGCCGCCTCGGTGGAAACAACGATCGTTTTTCCAACAAAGGGACTAGCCAGTTCCGAAATTTTACCGAGAGCTTTTTGCGCGGCGTCGGATTTATCAACCATCCTAAATTCCAAAAGCGCGGTTTTTCCGATAAGGTTTTTCGCCTCTTGGGTGTTGGTCACGCCTGGAAGCTCAACGACAATCCAGCGATCTCCCTGTTTGGCGATCAAGGGCTCGGCAACGCCGAATTGATCGACGCGATTGCGGATAATTTCGATAGCGCGGTTCAAGGCGTCGGGAACGGATTCTTTGGGATCCAGTTTCGAGACGTCTAATTCCATGAGTAAATAGGTTCCCCCGCGCAAATCAAGTCCGAGATTGAGCAGCCAATGAGGCCTCAGTCTTAGAGATTCCAGCTTTTGCCTCTCCGCCGCGCTTTGGGAATACCAATTAATGGAGGGATAAAGAAGAAAAACCGCGAGCGCGACCGCACCGACGACCAACGCCCATTTCGCCTGAAGCTTAGTCATTTATTTGGAGGCCAATTCCGCTTCATCTTCCGCGCCGGAAGAAATCAATTTCGCGACCGCGCTGCGCGCGACCGTCAGCTTCACGTTTTCGGCGAACCGCACTTCTAAATCCGTGCCCTTAATGCCGACAATCGTCCCGTAAAAACCGCCATTGGTCAAAATCTTATCGCCCTTTTTAAGAGCCTCGAGCATTTTCTCGTGCGCTTTCTGCTGTTTCTGCTGGGGACGAATAAGCAGAAAATAAAAAATGAGAAAAATAGCGACAATCGGAAGCAAGCTAATCAGTGGATTTCCTTGGGGTTGCATAAAACTCTCCTAGACGTTTATTATACGAAAAGCGGAGCCAAAACGAGCGTAATGGTCGCGAGAAGTTTAATCAAAACGTGCAGGGATGGGCCGGCGGTATCTTTAAAAGGATCTCCGACCGTGTCTCCCACCACCGCCGCTTTATGGGTGTCCGATTTCTTTCCGCCATGCGCTCCAGTCTCGATAAATTTCTTGGCATTGTCCCAAGCGCCGCCCGCATTGTTAAAAAACAATGCCATCAAGATTCCGGCAATAGTGCCAACCATTAAAAATCCTGCCACTGCCTCGGCGGCGATAGTTGGATCAGTATGGGTAATAAATATCCGGAAAACAATTCCGACGAGGACAGGGCCAGCAACCGCTAAAAGTCCCGGAAGAACCATCGCCTTCAAGGCCCCAATGGTCACGATATCGACGCATTGGCCGTAATCAGGCTGTTCGGTCCCTTGCATGATGCCCGGCTTTTCCTTAAATTGCCGCCGAACCTCGCTGATGACGGCGTAGGCCGCCTTGCCGACCGCACGAATGGCCAAGGACGAAAAGAGAAAAACCAGCATCGCGCCGAGAATGGCTCCCACGAAAACCTCCGGCTTTGAAATATCGACGCTAATTCGATGAGAGGTGTAATGAAACACCTCATCTAAATACGCCGAGAAAAGCAAAAACGCCGCCAAGGAAGCCGACCCAATGGCGTATCCCTTCGTCAACGCCTTGGTGGTATTTCCAGTTGCGTCTAAGCGATCGGTTTTTTGGCGCGTCTGTTCCGGCTGTTGGCTCATTTCAACGATACCGCCAGCGTTGTCGGTGATAGGGCCGAAGGTATCCATCGCCAAAATATAGGCCGCCGTTGAAAGCATTCCCATTGTCGCAACTGCGGTTCCAAAAATGCCGCCTTGTCCCCCAAGAGCTAAAGACCCCAATTTGTAGGAAGCGAGAATAGCTGCCCCGATAACCAGAACCGGTAACCCTGTTGACTCAAGCCCGACAGAGATGCCGGCAATCACGTTAGTCGCGGGACCGGTTTCGGAGGATTTCGCGATTTCCTTGACCGGACGATATTTCGACTCGGTGTAATACTGCGTGATATAGACAAAAGCCTGGGCCGTCAAAATTCCAATGAGGCCGCAGCCGGAATAATACTTCCAAGCCTGCGGCGCCTGAGCGGAAGCTAAAAGCCAGTGCGCGGCCCAGACAAAGCCAACAGCGGCAAGAATTGAAGAAACCCAATAGCCGCGGTTTAAAGCGCTCATCGGGTCCTCCTCTCCGTTGACTTTGACGATTAGAATTCCAACGATGGAAGAGAGAATCCCCAGACTGCCCGTCACTAAGGGAAAAAGAACACCCTTAAACCCGAAAAACGGGGTAAGGCTGACGCCGAGAATCATCGCTCCGATATTTTCAGCCGCCATGGACTCAAACAAATCCGCTCCCCTTCCGGCGCAATCTCCGACATTATCTCCCACGAGATCGGCGATGACTCCGGGGTTTCTGGGATCATCTTCAGGAATTCCCGCCTCCACTTTTCCCACCAGATCGGCTCCGACATCCGCGGCTTTGGTGTAAATTCCACCGCCCAATTGCGCGAAAAGAGCGACAAAGGAAGCCCCAAAGCCGTAGCCGACGATAATAAAGGGAATCTGGGAATAATCATAGCCCATTCGCTTGAGCGCTGCAAAAAGCCCGCCAACTCCAAGAATCGACATCGCGGTGACAAAAAGCCCGCTAACCGCCCCACCCCGTATCGCGGTTTGAAGAGCGCTTCCCAAAGAATCCCGCGCGGCAGAAGCTGTTCGAATATTGGTCCTGATTGAAACCCACATCCCGACATATCCGGCAATCACGGAACAAAGCGCTCCAATTAAAAAGGAAGCGGTAATTAAAATCGCCAAGGTCATCGGAAGCGCGGGGTCCTGGGAATTATGCGCCCGAACAAAAGCGTAGAGAATAAAAATCACGGCCGCTAAAACCAAGGCTAAGGCCGCAATCGTCTTATTCTGGCGCCTTAAAAAAGCCTCCGCCCCGCTTTTAATGGCGTCTGAAATTTTGCGCATTTCCGGCGTTCCTGTGTCCTTAGACAAGACCCAGTAAATGAGCGCCAGGGCGACAGACAAAGCGAAAAGAGAAACGACAAAGATAATCAAGAACTCCGGCTTCATGGATGCTGGGGAAAACATAAGCGGCTCCTTTTTTTAATTAAAGAGAAAAACGCATAACATTAAATCACTTTTTTAACCGAATATCAAATTTTTAGGCGAA
>JAJZJF010000063.1 GCA_021810245.1 bacterium | reverse complement strand
GAGCGCGCTTGACGGCGTCCCAGGCCTCACGCTCCACCTCTACGGAAAATCAGAAGCCCGCCCAGGCCGAAAAATGGGGCATTACACGGTCGTCGGCCCCTCCGCCGCCGATGAGTGGAAAAACGCCGGCGAGCGTTTAAACTCGCTAACCGAAAAATCCCGCCGTTAGGCCTTGCAACAAATTGTTTTATGCGGCTTATTTTATGACACAATCTTAGGATGAAAGATTGGACATTCCTTACTAATCATGGGCACACGCTCCTTTGCATCGCCTCGGACCCTACCGTTAGGCTTAAGGATGTGGCCAATGCCGTGGGGATCACCGAACGAGCCACGCAGCGCATCGTCTCCGACTTAATTAAGGGCGGCTATCTATCTGTCGTCAAGGATGGAAGGCGAAATCGTTATCGCATCAATTCGGCTCAACATCTCCGCCATCCAATCGAGAAACGAAACCAAATCGGCCAACTGCTGAAATTGCTCAGCGAAACGGCATAGCAAAACCCTACCCTAAGGCCTAGACCACAAATAGGCCTTTTGCCCCTTACCCAATAGATAAAACTCGCCTACAATAAACGTTATGAATAGACAATCTCGGCTTCAAAGAATAATTCTCTTTTTACTCCTTGGCGCTCTTATTTTCCAAAACACGGCCTTAATGGCCGCCAATTTAAGCGAATCGGATGTCCCCAGCGCTCCCGAGGCTTTAACCCCTAACCATCCGCTAGTGGGGCCCGAGCTGTCTTTTTTCCTAAGTCCCCAAGAAATGCTCGGGCAATATCAGGAAGCGGAAACCCGCTATCGAACCCAAATCCAAAAAATCATATCAACTCCTCAAGATCAAATTAATTTCGAGAACACGGCCAAAGCCTTGGAGGAAGCCTCCGCTGACTATTCCGATAAAATCCAGCCCCTGATTTTTCTAAGCCAGGTTTCCCCCAATCCCCAAATTCGGCAAGCGGCGGAACAGATCGAGGAAAAATCCCAAAAATTTGATGGAACCATCGACTACGAAGCCCTTTATAAAGTCTTAAGCCTCTGCGCTCAAAAAAAAGAGAACCTCGATAACAAAGACGCTCTTTTGCTTAAAAACGGCCTTCTCAGCCTTCAATCTCGCGGAGTGGGCCTCCCGGCAGGCACAAGAGAAAAACTCAAAAAAATAGAGGAGAGATTGGGGCAAATCGCGATGGAATTTCAGAGAAACATTAACGCCAGCGATGATTTTATCGCGGTTAGCCGTGAAGAGCTTAAGGGCATGCCCCAAGATTATGTCAATGGACTTAAAAAAGACGCGAACGGAAAATATATCGTCACCCTCAAATATCCCGATTATGTTCCATTCATGCAACAAGCCGAGAATTCAAAACTTAGAAAAGAGCTTGAATTTAAATACAACAATCGCGCGGCCGAAAAAAACATCCCCCTTCTTCAAGAAGCTCTCAAACTCAGAGACGAATCGGCCAAAATCCAAGGATATCCTTCTTATGCGGAAATGGCCCTTGAAGACCGCATGGCCGAGAAGCCTGAAAATGTCTGGAATTTTCTAAACGGGCTCTTGCCGCTTTTGCGTTCCAAGGGCGACGCGGAATTAAAAGAGCTTCTAACAATCAAGAAACAAGACTTCCCCGAGGCCCAAGAGGTTTATTCATGGGAAAAAGCCTATTATCTCAACCAATGGCATCAGAGCCGAAACCAATTAGACGAGGGTTCGCTAAAGGAATATTTTCCGGTCAATCAAGTCGTCGAAGGAACGCTTAAAAGCTATCAACAAATCCTAGGCCTTCGTTTTTCTGAAATTCAAAACCCCGATGTTTGGCACAAGGATGTTCACGCCTTTGAAATCAGAGACGCGAAAACCAATGAACGGATCGGACATTTTTATCTCGATCTCTATCCCCGACCCGGAAAATTCGGCCATGCCGCGGCCTTTTCTTTAGTTAATGGACGAGAACTTAAAAATGGATACAAAAACCCCGTGGCGGCCATGGTCGCCAATCTCAGCCCGCCGCGAAGCGATCGCCCGGCCTTGCTTAATTTTGACGAGGTAGAGACATTTTTCCATGAATTCGGCCACCTGATGCATCAAACGCTCACCAAGGCCAGATACGCCAGCTTCGCCGGCTCCAATGTCGCGCTGGATTTTGTCGAAGCCCCTTCCCAGATGATGGAGCGCTTCGTTTGGGAGCCCGAAATTTTAAAAAACATTTCTGGCCATTACCGCGATTCCGCAAAGAAACTCCCCTCCGCATTTCTCAAACAAATGAACCATTCTAAAAAGCTCGGGCAATCCTTGGCTTATCTCAGACAACTGGCCTTTGCCCTGGCCGACCTCACCGTTCACGCCACAGTTCCCAGGGATGTCAATACAATTTTTAATCAAATCATGGGCTCAATCGGACTTTTCCCTCCTCAGGAAAACACCCATTTTGCCGCCAGCTTCGGGCATCTTCTTGGCGGTTACGGGGCCGGATATTATTCTTACCTGTGGTCGGAGGTTTTTGCCGATGATATGTTCTCCCTCTTTAAAAAAGAGGGCGTTTTAAACCCCGCCGTCGGAATGGATTACAGGAAAAAAATTCTCGAACCGGGAAGCGAACGCCCGGAGATGGAATCGCTCAAAGATTTCTTGGGCCGCGAACCCAATAATCAAGCTTTTTTAAAAAAGCTAACAAACGCTTAATTCCATGCCGATCCCAATAAATACCCCAAAGACCTATTGGCCGCCTAGGTCTTTTGACCCTTACGAAAAATCTGAGATTACCTTACAATATGAAGAGTAAAATGAAAACATTGGAGATTTCAATGAATAAAACGCCTCGGTTTGACGCTTGGATAAGATTGTCTCTCATCGCCTCCTTTTTGTTCCTGCAAATCCTGTCCCCTGTTTCCGCCGCTGAATTTGCGGAAAAATCGCCCACACTAGAGGCGATTCCAGCTGGAATTGGTCAAGTCGCTTTGAATCCTTCCCTTGGAGAAAAGATCGACAGTGACTCTCTCGGAGTCCTCGTCCCTCTTGATCTCCCTTCCGCGCCGGTGTCGCTTCAAGAACAGTCTTTGTCTTCGCCCGCTCCGCAAAATCAGATCACGCTTTCCGGCCAATCATTAAAAAAAGAAGGCCGTTCTCCCGAAGTTCAAAACAACGTTCTCGAAAATTTGAACAGTCGGAAATCCGAAAAAGCCTCCATCAAACGGAAAGCCGCCTCTGAAAAAAAATTCGCTTCCAAAGGCCTAGCTCTTCGCCAGCTTAAAGAAATGCTCGCAATCGCGAAGAAGCGAAAGGATATTCCCGCCGACTGGGTCGAAAAGATGAAGAAAGACAATGCCAAGGCGTCACCGGAAGTTCAAAGACTTAGAGACGCCGCTCAAAACCTCGGCTTTGACAAGGTCGCTCTCAATCGAAAAATCATCGCCCAGCACAACGATCAATACACCGTAAAAATCCCCGATGGAATGATTACTGACCAATCCCAGTCCGGACGATGTTGGATTTTCGCGGGTCTTAACGCGATCAGGTCTCATCTCTTAGCCGAAAAAAAGCTGCCAAAAGATTTTGAGTTTTCCGAAAACTACATTTATTTTTTCAGCATGCTGGAACAATCAAACAGCTACATGGAAAAAACCCTCAGGGTCGCGCTCGCCCAAATGGCCGGTGCCAATATCCCTGAGGAACCGTTCCGCGCGCTCATGACTCCGATGGGTAAAATCGGCGACGGCGGCATGTTCAACTACTTTCAGTTCCTAGTCTCCAAATACGGGCTTATCCCGAAACGCGCGATGGCAGACACCGCAAGCTCTCAAAACAGCGCCCTCTTGGGAAGCGAACTTAAGTCTTCTCTTTCTCTCTATGCATCGGAATTGATGGATCTCATGCGCCAGCCGTCCCTGGGCGCGGCCCAAAAAGCCGCCGAAATAAAGGAACGTGCCCTTACGCGAACCTGGAAAATTCTCTCCACCCATTTGGGAACGCCCCCAACAGAGTTTGATTTCAGGCAAGACGCGCAAGTAGACAAACCGCAAGAAGTCTCAAAAATTCCTGCGACAATCACCCGATACACGCCGCAAGAGTTCTCAAAAGAAGTAGTCCAATTTAACCCGGAAGACTACGTCACCATCTCCAATTATTCGCGGAAAGAAAATGGCGTCGTCTATGAAGTGGAGAATTCAGCCATCGGGGCTTCAAAACCGGGAGAGCCCGCTTTTAATCACCGCTTCATCCAAACCGGAGCGGAACGAATGGCGGAACTAGTCGCCGCCTCTATTGATGAAGGCCATCCCATCTGGTTTGCGGCTCAAATGGGCCGGGACACCGACAATGCAACCGGAATTATGCATCCGCAAATTTATGACAGGCAATCCGTCTATGGCTTTTCCAATGCCGAGAAAAAAGAAAAAATATCACGAGATGATGCGACCTATCTTTTGCTCAGAACGCCCAATCACGCCATGGCCTTTACCGGCTATGATCGTCCAGATGAAAAGGCTCCGATAGTTAAATTCCGGGTGGAGAATTCCTGGGGAGACAAAGTCGGGACAAAAGGCATCTATCATATGTATTTAGACTGGTTTAAAGAGAACGTCTATGAAGCCATCGTGCACAAGAAATTTCTGAGCGAGAAAGAAAGGGAAGCTTGGCTCGGAAAAGCCACAAAACTTGCAAATGAGGACTAAATTCCTCTAAGGTCTCTATCTACCGTGCGCCGGATTGCTGATACCAATATTTGGGCGCGTGAGGTTCTAAGGGATAGCGAAGGGCCGCCGTTGAATCGACAAAAGCGATCACCTGATTTCCATTGACGACATATCCCCAGCCGCCGGTATTTTTAATCTTCTTCCCATTAATCCGGCCATCTTTTAAAATACTAGGCGGATAAACCGTCACCATCCGGGTATTTCTATAGTTAGGAAGTCCCAATTCAACAACCGGAATTTCAAACAAATATTTTGGGACCAAGGACTTGATATCAGGCGGAATAGAGCCGGCATCATGATAGTAAGCGGCGATGGCGGAATCGATATTTCCCAAAAAAGACAGCGTTTGGGATTCTGCCGCTTGAACCTGCGCTTTGGAAGCTTCCTCATCCATCGCTCGGGAAGATGAATCAGAAAAAAGTTTCACGGAAGGCGCGCAAGCTAACGATGCCGATAAAGCGGCAAAGAAAATAAAGCTTTTTTTCATCCAATAACCTCCTTGATCATTCCACCTCCAAGAACTTTTTCTCCCTGGTAAAAAACCGCCGATTGCCCGGGCGTGATCGCCCGTTGGGGAGAATCAAAATGGACGCGAAGTCTGCCTTCTTCGTTGAGAGAAAAATGAGAAAGCGCTGGAGGGTGGCGATGGCGAATTCGGACCGATGCCTGTCCCTGGGAAATGGGAGATCCAGAAGTCCAGGCCATATCAGAAATTTCACACACCGAAAATAGGGTGTCTTCTTTTTCTCCAACGATAACCGTCTGATTTTTCGGATCTAAACGCACGACATATTTAGGCGCATGAGACCCAGACACAAGCCCTTTTCTCTGCCCGATCGTATAATCAACCGTCCCTTGATGGCGGCCCAGTTCTCGTCCGGAAACGTCTTTAATCGGACCGGACTTAAGCGCAAAATCAAGGCCTGAACTCAGTGGATGGGATTTAACAAATCCGCGGTAATCGCGATTGGGAATAAAACAAATTTCCTGACTTTCGGGCTTATCGGCGGTCTCAAGCCCCAAGCGCCTAGCGTAAGAGCGAACCTCGGGCTTTGACAAATCTCCAACGGGAAAAACCAAGCGAGATAATTCCCGGGGGCCTAAATTATAAAGAAAGTAAGTCTGGTCCTTGTTTTCATCTTTGGCGCGGTAAAGTTTGCCTTCTTTGACGCGGGCGTAGTGGCCGGTGGCAAGAAAACCTGCATCCCAAGCCTCGCTAAGACCTAGAAGATGCCCAAATTTGACGAAGCGGTTACAAAGAGCGCAGGGGTTTGGCGTGTCTCCCCGAAGATAGGATTCGACAAAAGGTCTAATGACCTTATCTTCAAAAAGCTCGTCCATGGTGATAACGTAATGAGGAATATTAAGGCGAGAGGCCACCGCCACGGCATCGGCGATATCGGCAGGCGAGCCGCAACAGCCAAAGCCAGTCGAAGCCCCAGGCAAAAGTTGAAGAGTGACCCCGATAACTTCAAAACCTTGTTCAACTAATAACGCAGCGGCCACCGAACTGTCAACGCCGCCAGACATCGCTACAATGACGCGCTTTTGATTCATGCCGGAACCAAAGAAATCGAGCGCATCTTGTTGACCACGCTCGGAAAAACTCCGATAAAGCGGTCAACCTCTTCCTGAGAGGTTTTCCAACCCGTTGAAACGCGCAAGGCGCCCTTAATTAAATTTTTAGGAAGGCCCATCGCCTTAAGAACATGAGACGGGCTCGACAACCCCGTCGCGCACGCAGAACCGCTTGAAACGCACACCCCCGCCAAATCAAACGCAATCGCCAGAGAATGTCCGTCAACGCCCTCAATTGAAAAATTCGAGGTATTTGGAAGTCGCTTTTCCGCGCCTCCATTTAAGCGCACGCCAGAAACAGAAAGGCAAGCCTCTTCAATTTGTTTCTGCCAAGATAAATATCTTTGAGAATTGGACAACTCCGGCAAGCTTAACTGAGCGGCGACTCCCAAAGCTACGATTCCAATCACGTTCTCGGTGCCGCCCCGGCGCCTCTTTTCTTGAAGTCCGGCAATGAGCGGGAAAAGTTTAACCCCGTTTCGAATATACAAAGCCCCCGCGCCTTTAAGCGCGCCTAATTTGTGACCGGAAATCGACAGCAAATCCACGCCCAAACTCTCAACGTCAAGGGCTATTTTCCCCGCGGATTGAACTGCGTCCGAGTGAAACAAGACCCCTCTGTCTCGGCAAAAAGCCGCTATCTTTTCAATGGGTTGAATGACCCCGGTCTCATTGTTGGCCTGCATGACAGAAACCAAGGCCGTGCGCTCATCTATGGCCTCCAACAGCGAATCACAATGGATGAGTCCGTTTGAGTCAACCCCGGTCTCATAAATTTTAAAGCCTTGACTCGACAAGATCGGGAGAATTTCACGCACGCTTTCATGCTCGACGGCGCTGACGATAATTTTATTTCTCCCGTTTTTCTGCAAAGAATGCCAAGCGGCTCCGTAAAGGGCGGCGGAATTAGCCTCAGAGCCAGAGGAAGTAAAAACGATTTCGCCCGGATTTTTAGCGCCTAAAAGGCTTGCAACCCGCTCGCGCGCAAGCTCAAGGGCGCGGCGAACTTCTTGTCCGATTCGGTAAGGGCTATTGGGATTGGCGAAACCGTCTTTCAAAAAGGGAGAGACCGCTTCCATCACCTCCGGCCGAATAGGGGCGGTTGCGTTATAATCGAGGTAAGCCGATTTCATCATGATTAAGGGCCGAATCCAAACCCCTTAAAGAGATCATCTTCCGACTTAGAGGCCGCAGGTTTTGGCGCTCCCTTTTTTGGAGCAGCTGATGATTGAGAAGAAGGCGGCAATGTGCCCGGCAAAGGGGCCGAAGCCGTGCCTCCGGAAAGACCGCGCACGGGAGCGACAATCACCTTGCGTATTCCTTCCGCGAAAACAATCATTCCGGTTTTTTCCTCGTAATAGAGCCTAAATGGACTCTGTTTCATCTGAGGCTCATAGGCTTTCCCAAGATTAGCTTTTTCTTCTTCCCAGCCAGGGTTATACACCAACTTTCCCCGCACATCGACAATGCCGTTGACAATGGGCAAGGAAAAGCGAATTCGGTAAAAGCCGTTTGAATCGCTGACTCCCGGATCAAAAGAGCTAACAGCCAAGGCCTTCTCCCCGGTATCAAATTGATCTTGGCTTTCCTGGCCTTCCGCTGAGGCCACCGCGCGAACCACCACTCCCTGAATGGGATTGTCGGCATAATCGGTTACAACGCCCTGAATGTAACCGTCTAAAAACTCGCTTTTTTTGGGAAGAGAGAAAAAGACATAATCGTTGACTCCGGTTAATTTTTCGGTAATTGAGAGATCCACAACGCGGCCCTCGGCAAAATCTAAAACTACGATTTTTCTAGGAGCTCCGCCGCAGCCCACAAGAATAAACAAAGCTCCCATGCACACAAGGCCGATGAGATTTCGATTTTTCATCGTTTTCACAAAAATGAGCGGCGAAACAAAATGGCCGCGACTAGAATTGGCAACAAGCTCAAGGAAAGCCACCATTTGGCCACATCATCGGTTCCCGACAAGGGCGGCATATCGGCGGCCGAGATCGCGCTCAAGGCGGAGCGAGAATGATTTAAAACTCCCTTGGAGTTAAAGGCGACAAAAAGAGCCCGTTTGGAGCTGGAACCCCAAAGAGGTTTGGGATCAGAACCCTGAGAAAGACTCATCCCCCCGCGAAAAAGAGAAAAATCTAAAACCCTCCGCGCCACGCGCATGACGATTAAAACCGGAAATCGGCCGACCAACGAAATGCCCGACAATAAATCTCCCCCGAAGCCGCTATCCATCTCAACTGGATTGGAAGGCTTTGTCAAAGAGCCGAGAAAAATTTCATTGCCGGAATCTCCCGGAGACGGGATTTCTCTAGTCGCGGAAACAGCCGGATCCCGCCCCGAGGCGAGCGTGGGCCAAGGACTCGGCGCGGAGTTTAATTCTCCCAAGGAATCGGAAGAATGGATATTCAAGCCTTGAGAGGCAATCCCGTTAGAAGAATTCGGCTGGGCAGACAAAAGCTGCTCCGGAGACGAGGCATTGGATTTAGGCAAAACGTTCTTAGACAATTGCCCGCGGGGCAAGGACTTTCCTTGGGATAAAAGCCGCCATAAATCATCGCTGATTTTGCGCCCGTTTTCGGCCGATTTTTTTGCGTCATTTTCCCAAGCCTTCAGATTTTGAAGAGGCTCTCGAATTTGAAGGGCGCGATGCCGGATATTTTTAAAAAAAGGAAAACCCTGATTCTTGGAGGCTGCGGAAGAATTTCGCGCCAAAGGGCCTTGAGAGCGCTCTTTTCCAGTCTGGGTCAGAGAGGGTGAAGCAGGAAAACGAGGGTTAATCGGCATGGCCGAAAAAACGCCCGCTGGGAGCGCCGGGGGAACGGGGCTTGGCAAAACGGCAGAAGCCTCATTTAAAGGCGCGCCAAGATTTGGAGACAAAGCCGCCGCATTCTGAGGCAAAACCTCAAAATTTGAGACTCCGACAAAATTCATCGGCATGACTCCGTTGTTTCCCACGACACTCCGTGAAAAAGCCCCGGAATAAAGATTGGGCGTTAAACACGCCATCAAAGCCGCCAGCGCCGATATTTTCATATTCATTTGACGAGATGGGCAGTCTCCATCTCCCATAGAATTATAGAACATTCTTTCTCCGCTTTTTCCTCTTAAAAATCGCCCCCGCAACCGTTGCGAGAGTTCCAAGGAAAATCATAATTTTGGCGGCGTAGGATAAAATTTTGTCCTTAAGGGATGAAATTGTATGGGGGAAAGAAACTTGAAGCGCTGGCTCTAGTTTTTCCAAGCGGCGGACATAGCTCTGCCACCAGGAAATTTGCTTTTGAAGAGACTGTTCGCGCGCCCGGTCCGCTCTGAGGCGATCTTCGACTTCTTTCTGGGAAAGAATCCGAATCTCCCGTCCATAAACGTCTTTGCCAAGACTGTCGGCCGCAATTCTAGATTGTGAATCCAAAACCTCGCTAGTCTTTCTCATTCGTTCGATTTCCAGACTCTTGCGTTTAAGAGCCGCTAAATCGCTTTTGTTAGATGGAAGTTCTTTTTCTACCGGGCTCACATAATCGCGGGCTTGTCTAGAATCGGCTTGATACTCCTGCGCGCCGGCATCAATATGAACCGTTTTTTGGACGCGGTTGACCCAAATATCATCGGGCTTGCCTGACAAAACTATTTCCCCAGAACCGTCGGCTTTGGGAGATAATCCCAAGTCCTTGTCGCTTAACGCCTTGACCAGGGCTTTTTCTCCCACGTCTCCTTTCTTTTGGGATTCTTCATAGTATGGTTTTTCCTTCTGGCGTTTTTCCCGATGGGGTCTTCCCCGCCCCTGCATCTCGCTAATCACAAACTCAGAAACCCCGCCGCGGAAATGAGCTAATGTTCTTAAACGCGCGGCGTTAATATCTTCCTCATAGTAGCGAAGTAAGCGCGCCAAAAAGCGAGCCCCCAAATGGATATCCTTGTCTTTGTATCGGCCGCTCAAAGAAGCCTCGCTTTCTCCAGGCATGATCGTGGACTGTCCGACGCGCAAATCCACAGGGAACTGGCTTAAATCATAATAAGGGGTCACCGGATCCGGCAGGAAGTTGAGAACATCCAGGGCTCCGGCCACCTTTCGGAAAAACCCGTGATGCTCGGTCTCTCCGCCTTCGGTTTTATACAT
>JAJZJF010000062.1 GCA_021810245.1 bacterium | reverse complement strand
TTCGGACGGAAGATCCAAAGCGCAGGCCAATCGCCTCATAAATGGAAGTCACCCGCAATTTTTGAAAATAAGGCAAAAAAGCGTAGGCGATGAAAAAAGTAGCGGCGATATCGCCGGGACTGCTCAATAAATATCTAAAATCGGAGGAGTATCCCTCTGCCGGAACTCCGATAAAGGTGACCGCGCTAAGGCAGGTGGCCACGAAACTGGCCCAGGTCACGAAGGAGGGAATTGAGCGTCCCGCCAAAAAATAATCATCCGTATTTTTTTTAACGCGCCGCGCCGCCCAAAAACCGATGCCGGAAATTATCGCGACATATGCGATTAAAATCGCCCAATCAAATCCTCCCAGATGGATGGAATGTCTCACAGGTCCAAATTAGCATAATTTACGGAATATTTTACCGGCGAATTTTGGGAATCCGGCCTGAGAGAAGGTTGCGCGCCGCTGCGTTATCACCTAAAACCATTTCCCCGGATGGATCAGATTGGAACAAATAGACAATCGCCTTGCGCTTGGAAGAGTTCCCAAAGGTCACGCGGTAGCGAACAAGGTAAACTCCTTGGGATAATTTACCCGCGCTCCACTCTTGTTTGGCATCCGCGTCCGCCCCAAAGGCATAATCAAGCCAACTTCCAACGTTCGCGACGGAGCCATCCAACGGATACTGTTTGACAAAATCAATCGCCTTCTCTGATGGGGTTTTAACCGCTTTTATGGAGGGATTTTCCGGGTTTTGAGGCAATGGAGAACTCGGCGCTTGAGGAGCCGCTGACTGGGAAGCGGGATTGGCCGATCCCGGAGAAACTGGAGCGGGACTTTGAGCCGCCGCCGGAGAAACAGGGTTTCCAGGATTTGAAGCGGCGGGGGACACGGCCGCAGGTGGAGCCGGAGACATTGGCAAGCTTGGCGCTGGCTGCGAGTTTAAAACAGGAGCTTGTGGAGACTGGTCCATTCCTAAGGGCCGTTGGTTTGAGCCCGGGCTGAGCATACTGCTGATATCCTTGGGATTTCTAAAGAACAGGAAAAAAGAAACCGCCGCCAAGGCGACGACTCCAAGGCCTAACACCGGGAGAATTTTTGAACGCTTTTTGGAAACCGCTTTTTTCGTCTGATTCTTATCTGGGGCCGGAACCTCGGGTTTGGCGAATCGGTTCAATAACTCTTGTGAATCCGGAGAACTCTGAAATGGACTGGGAGCTCCCGCTTCAAGAGGCGAAGGAACTCCAAAGCCAGGCGGCATATCTCCAGGAAAAGGGCTGGGAGAGTTCGTCTCGCTAAAAATCGGGGTAATCAAGGGTTCAGCAGAACTGCCTTGACTGGATTGAAACGGGCTCTCAATCACAATTTGAGAGGCAGGTTCTGGAGCGCTACCCTGAGGCGGGGCTTGAATAGGAGCAGAAATAGACGTATCGGTCGGAGATGAAAATTGAATCAAACTCTCCGGCGCGCCGAAAACTGACGGGTTTCCCGCGGGGATCGGGCTCTCAGGACTTGGGCTGCTTGCTGGAAACGTAAAAGAGCCCATTTCTCTGGAAGGCGGATTTTCAATCGGATTCCCCATATGTGGAACCGCCAGCGGAATTTCAGAAGCGACAGGCGCGGGGTTTAGTTCCGTTCCACTCAAAACGCTCTGAGTAGCCGGCAGCTCGCTTAGAGTTTCTTGAGGAACAGGAGAAATCTGAATTTGAGGAGATTCCGGCGCGGAAGAAACTGCCGCCAGCGGAGATTCTAATTCCACGGGCTTCTGTTCGAGGGTTTCCGCTACGGGTTGAGGAACTTCAGCGCTAGATTGGCTTACAGCCATCGGGGCTTCTGTTTCTTGAGGGGACTGTGGAGCAAGATGGAGGGTGATATTCTCAGTCTCCGCGCGCGCTG
Source organism: bacterium (assembly GCA_021810245.1). Classification (GTDB taxonomy): domain Bacteria; phylum Elusimicrobiota; class Elusimicrobia; order UBA1565; family UBA9628; genus JAKAQV01. Next base: position 8,607 of record JAJZJF010000062.1, on the reverse strand, counting down.
GCGTTTCATCAATGACTTCAAAGGAATCCCCCATTTGAATATTTAAGCCGCCGGTTGATTCCTCTGCGGAATTAAAAGATTCCGCCATCTGAAAGCGAAGTTCTCCTCCATTTTCATCCGGTCGCTGCGGTTCTTGATCGACTGAAATCTCCACCGGAGAAACTTGGGTCTGAGGCGTTTGCGCCTTGTCATCGTCTTTATTTTCTGAAGAAATATCGGCCTGTGGCGGCGGCAGAGGAGCAAGAGGCTGGAGCTTAAACGCAATAGGGGTCGGTTCAGGAATAGGAGAAACAGGCATCTGAGCGGCGAGAGGCGGCACAGGAGGAGACGGAGAATCTTTCGTCTGTCGAGTCTCTTTTAATGATTCAAGCCTCTCTTCAAACATTGCGAGATAACGTTTGAGAATCTGCTCGAAATCGGGCGTGGGCGTAGGCGTTGCGGGTTGCGCAGGCGTTAGAGGCGCCTGTGGCATCGAGAATTCGGGACGCTGGGGCGGCACGCGAAACAAAGGGGTCTGAGATTCATCAAGCCAATCGCTCTTTAATTTCTCTCCTAGCTGCGAGAATTGCGAGGCATCTTCTTTTGTCTTTTTAGACTCATTCTTTAAAAAGGGGAGGGTCCAATCCAATTCATCAAAATCTTCCGGAAAAACCTGCTCTTCGCTAACCAAAGAGTTCCTAGGCAAGGGCCCTTCTCCAAACAAATCCGTTAATGAACACCAACGCCCATCGGGCGCTCCCCCTTCCTCTTCGCAAATTAAGGTGTCAGGAGACCCCGCCCACGATTGGAGGTCCGCCAACTTATAAGGCCCGGAAATTCTATTTTCTCTGTAGAGATAATAAGGCATAAAAGGTCAGCGCTTCAAAAGCGTTCAGAAGTAGTGTAAATGAAACTTGTTAAAAATTCAATACATAAAAAATCCCCATCCTCTTATATAGAGAATGGGGATTTTATTAAGCTGAATTTTTACGCGACGCCGAAGTCGGAATCCTTATCGTCGCCCCCTACCGCGACATCGGCTAAGTCCTCCGCGGACTCTTCAACAGAAGCATGTTCGGAAGCGCTTTGGCAGGAAATGCAGTACCGCGCGAAAGGAAGCGCCTTAAGCCTCGGCTTTGGAATTGGATTATGGCATGATTCACAAAGGCCATAGATTCCCTTATCGATTTTTCTGATGGCGGCCTCGATCTGGTCTAAGGTCACGCGCTCGTTGTCTGACAACTCGAAAATAAGCTCTTTTTCCGTTGAAAGATTCGCCTGATCCATGGAATCTCCCATTTCGGAATCATCTGGAAGAGATTTCCGCGAAACGGTTTTGAGCAAATCCTCTTTCATATTCAGAAGCTCTTTATGGATCGCCGAAAAATTACCGGATACGGTGGATTTTGTCGCCATCTTTTTAGGAGCTACTTTCTTTTTAACCGCAGTTTTCATATTCTTCTCCTTAACTTTCTATATGATTCAAATCTATTACGCTTTAAATTACAAAAAGTTCGCCATCCCAAGCTACCATATTTGAGCGCCTAAGCTGGACCGGCGGCCAATAGCCGAGAAGATTCCTTAAGTCTTTTAATGACCTCATCTCGGCCCATCACCTCAAGCATTAAAAAAAGGGTCGGTCCATCTGTCCTTCCTGAAACAGCCGCGCGAAGCGGATGAAAAACCTGCCCGGCTTTAAAGCCTTTTTGCTGGGCATATTGGCGAACGGAAGCCTCGATTTCTTTTTCTTTAAAGCTCGACATCGTCTCAAAGAGAGACGATAAGTCTCCAAGAATACTCGGAACCTCAGGCGCGGAAAGAGATTTTTCCCGCGCGACCGGCGAAATTTCAAGGGGCTGATAGAAAAAACTAATCAAAGCAGGGATTTCCGTTAATTTTTTATATTTTTGATGTTCTAATGAAATCGCGGCTTCAAGAGAGGTTAGACCGGAAGAGGGCCGAATGCCGGCTTCATCGAGAAAAGGCTTTGCGGCCTCCACAAGTTCGGAAATCGGCATCTTGCGGATATATTCCCCATTCATCCAGGTTAGTTTTGCGTTATCAAAAGTCGCCGGATTTTTTTGGCAGCCCTCAATATCAAAACTGGAGATGAGCTCTTCATATGAGAACAAATCTTGGGAATTTTTCGTCGCCCAACCTAAGAGAGCGAGATAATTTCTCAAGGCTCCGGGGATAAATCCCTCATTTTTATATTCCAAAACCGAGGTCGCTCCATGCCGCTTGGACAATTTAGCGCCGTCTGGCCCCAAAATCATGGACAAATGGGCAAAAGCCGGAGGCGTCCATCCCAAGGCCTCGTACAGCCGCAGTTGAGACGGAGTATTAGACAAATGCTCATCGCCTCGAATGACATGGCTTATTTCCATTAAGTGGTCGTCAATGACGCAGGCGAAATTGTACGTCGGAACCCCGCTGGTTTTGACGATGACAAAATCTTGAAGGAGATTATTTTCAAAAGAGACCTTGCCCCGAATTAAATCGTCAACCGTGGTCGTCCCGGAATCCGGCATTTTGAAACGTATCGAATATTTTTTTCCGGCGGCTTCGTATTCTTTTTTTTGATGATCCGTGAGATTTCGGCATCGGCCGTCATAGCGAGGCGGACGCTTCTCCAAAGCGGCCAAGCGGCGCATTTCATCTAACTCTTCCTTTGAACAATAGCAACGATAGGCCTTTGCGTCCCGCATTAATTGGTCCAAGAATTTTTTATAAATATCCAAACGCTGCATCTGGAAATAAGGTCCGTAAGGCCCCTCGCTTAATCGGCTGTCTTTGGGGCCTTCGTCCCAATTGAGACCCAGCCAGCGAATGGAATCTAAAATAGCTTGAACGGAATCCTCGGTGGATCTAACCTCATCGGTATCTTCGATGCGAAGAACAAATGTCCCCTTATGTTTGCGCGCAAAAAGCCAGTTAAAAAGGGCTGTTCGCGCCCCGCCAATATGAAGAAACCCCGTTGGAGACGGAGCAAAACGAGTTCTAATTTTCATTATTTTTTCCCTGCCTTTTCCATGCGCTCTTTTTTAAGATAAATTTCTTTTTTGTCTTGTTCCCGCTCTGAAGGATTTAAATTTCTGGATTCTTCCAAAAGCTCTCGGGCATGCCGGAAACTGGCGGGCGTGGGGCTTCCGCCCAGCATGACTGCAAGAACCTCAAGGCGCCCATCGCCCGACAATTTTCTGACCTGGGTTTTCATGGTTCCAGCGCTCATTTCTTTTGAGACATGAAATTGGGTTTGAGCGAGGCTCGCAATTTGGGGCAAATGCGTCACGCATAAAATTTGCCGGCCTTGGGCCAAATTGAGCAACTTCTCTCCAATGGCGCGAGCCGCCGCTCCCCCCACCCCGGCGTCCACCTCGTCAAAAATTAGAACCGGGGTCTTATCCGCCTGGGCTAAGACCGTTTTAAGCCCCAACATCACGCGCGACAATTCTCCTCCCGAGGCAGTCTCTCTCAGAGGTCTCAAAGAAGCCCCGGGATTAGCGGCGAACATAAATTCTATTTCATCGGCGCCGTAGGCATGGTAATGCCCCTCTTCCATTTCAATTGAAATTTTCAACTCCGCGTGCCCAAGGCCCAAGCCCTTAAACTCGGCGGATAAGGCCCGCTCAAGCTTCTGAGCTCCCTTAACCCGAGCGCCGTGAAGCTTCTCGCATAATCGTTTTAACTCCGATTCCGCCTCGGTTTTTTGGCGCTCAAGCTGCTCTAAGCCTTCTTCTCTATTTTCAAGCCGGAACACTTCTTCAGCGATGGTTCTTTTTTCATTTAAGATCCCGGCGAAATCTTTACCGTATTTTTTCTTTAATCGCGAAATTTGATCCAGCCTCTCTAGCATTGAGTCTAATTTCGCCGGATCAACGCTCAAGTGGGATTGATAATTCGACAAAGTCTCGGCAATCTCCGAAAGGATTGCCCGCGCCTGAGATAGGGAAGCTTTTAAAGGCTCAAGAGAGGGGTCTATCTTGGACAATTCCAAGATTTGGCGGTCTAATTCTTGAACTTGGGCCAAGCAGGACGCTTCGCTGGAATATAAAATCCCATAAGCCTCAAAAGCCGCGGATTTAAGGCGCTCGGCGTTTCTCAAAGACGGAAGTTCCGCCTCTAATCTTTCTTCTTCTCCTTCCTCGAGATGAGCCGCTTCAAGCTCGCCCAGCCGAAAGCGCAGGTAATCCAGTTTTTCGTTTCTTTCGGCCTCAGATAAGCTCAAGGACTCAATTTTTTGCTTGAGAAAAGACCAGCGCTCAAAAGAGGCTTTCACTTCTTTTAAAAGCTCGCCTTCTTCGGAAAAGGAGTCCAGAAATTCCCGCTGAAAAGCGGGCTTCATTAATTTTTGATGTTGATTTTGCCCGTGAAAATCGATAAGCGAATCCGCGATTTGAGACAAAACCGCCGCCGCAACGGGCTCTTCATTGATAAAAGCCCGGCTTTTGCCGCCCTCATCAATTTCCCGGCGGATATGGATCAAGGAGCCGGGTCTCTCCTTTTTTTGAGGCAAGAAATGAGACCAAGCGCCGGAATCAAAAGTCGCTTCAATTTGAAGGGTCTTAGCCCCCGAACGAATCCAGCTTGAGCTGCCGCGTCCGCCCATTAAAAACCCCACGGCCTCCATCAAGATAGACTTTCCGGCGCCGGTTTCTCCGGTTAAGACGTTAAAACCGGTCGAGAAATCAAGCTCCGCTTCCTCAATGACGGCAAAATTTTTAACGCGCAGGGATCTTAGCATTACCTCTCCCCCCAGTGAATTTTTCGCCGCAAGGTATCATAATAAGAAGATTCAGGGCTCAGCAAAACTTTAAGAGGTTTTTTAAAGCGGTGGAGATGAACCTCGTCTTCGACATCTATCGGGCGAGAGATCTGCCCATCTATGGATAAAAAAACCTGGGGGATGTCGTTAGAACGGCGCTTGCGCAAAATCACTGAGACCCGTTCAGAAGCCGGGAAGATCAGGGGGCGCTGAGTCATCATATGAGAGCAGATCGGCAAAGACAATAACACCTGCAAAGACGGCTCGATAAGAGGGCCGGAGGCCGCCAAGGCGTAGGCGCTGGAACCCGTCGGGGTTGAGACAATCAGGCCATCGCCCAAATAATCCGCGATCTTGTGCCCCTCCGATTTCATTTCCAAAAGAACCGCGCGCGCCTGGTCCCCGCAGCGAATGACGCAGTCATTGAGCGCCAGGACCGGCCCAAAAATTTTTTGTTTCTCTCGCCAAAGTTCCGTCTCAATCATTAAACGCTCTTCTTGCCTAAAATTGCCGGAAAGAATCTCTTGCGAGCGGCGCGAAAAATCCGCGGCTTCCAGCCCGGCTAAAAAGCCCAAACCGCCGGAATTGATCCCCAAAAGCGGAATCCCAAAGGGAGCGACGTTGCGCGCCGCCTTGAGCATCGTTCCATCGCCGCCGACGGCAATGGCGATATCGGAGCGGCCAAGGCGATTTAAAAAGTCGGCGTCTCCCTCGGTATTGAGGTCAACACGATGCGAACGCAAAACCGCCGCAATTTTTTTTAAATTCCGCGCCGCCTCGGGTTTATCAGCGTTAAAAAACAGGGAAACAGACTTAAAAGCTCGCATTGATTTTAATTCCGCGGTCATTGATTTCCGCCTTGACAGCATGGCGGCGCAGCGAAGTGATTATATCAAACTTCCTTGTCCCGTCTTGAATCGCAGGAGAGGAAAAATAAAAGCGGTATCTCCCTTTCTGGATTTGAAAATCGGCATTTTCTCTTTGAATCGCGGAAATCTTTAAATGAGAGGCAAGCCTTTCGGCGGACAACGGGGAGGAGCCCGGTAATAAAAATAAATTCCGTATTTTCCCAACGCCTTCAGAGCGAAGAATCTTAAGGACTAATCCCGCATTGGCGTTAGAAAAAACCAATGAAGCCCCGCGGTTTTTTTCTTGAATTAAAGCCGCTTGGCCGCGCGGGAGGCTCAAATAAGTGACTTCCACCCGCGACCGGAATATCGCATCGTGGGCAAGGCCAAAGAGGAAAACCGACAGGGCCGCCGCCGCGCAATAAGCCGAGAGTTTCCATCTCGGCCACAAGAAAAGAGAAAATATGGCCAGATAATAGGCCGTCAGAGAAGAGGGGCTCCAATGCGACAAGAAAACGAAAGACAGAGGCAGTCCGGAAAAAAACCGGCAAACCGCGCAAAAAAATGAAAGCCCTCCATTGAGTCCCCAAGTCAGAATTTGAGATAAAAACTCAAGATGGGCCAAGACGCTCAGCCATAGCGCCAATCCGCCAAACATAAACGCTCCCGCCAAGGGAAAAAGAATTAAATTAGCCAAGGCTCCTAAAAAAGGAGCGCAGCCAAAGCCCAAGGCAAAGATCGGCCAAAGAACCGCTTCGACAATCACGGTCGCGCCTAATATTTGGAAAATTCTCCGTCCAAGATTTCCCTCAATCATGAGCGAATACCTCTCCAAATGGGGAAAACCAAGGATAAGCCCAAAGGCCGCAGCGTAGCTCATCTGAAATCCCATTGAAAACAAAGACAGCGGATCCCACAAAAGTTCGCTCCAAGCCGATAAAACCAAGGCTTGAAAAGGAACCGCGTCGCGCCCGCTTCTTAAACCCCACTCGAAAAATAAAGCGGCCAAAAGGGCCCTGACGTAAGGAGGGTCTCCGCCAACGGCGATTGCATAAAAACTGCCGGCCAATGCCGCAAGCCCCCAACGCGCCAAAGGCCGCAAAGACATTCGGGAACCCAAAAACCAAATTCCCGCCAAAATCAACGCGACCTTGGTCCCCGAGGGAACCAACAAATGCATCACCCCCGCGTTTTGAATTTGTCGGTTCAGAGTCTTGGGTAAACGCCCTTTAAGCCCTAAAACCATCCCGCTTAAAAGCCGGGCTTTAACTGAATCAACCCGCGAACTAAAAACTCCTTGAATGGATTTGCGGAAGGCGGCCGCCCAAGAAAAAAATCGCCAGCGCGCGTTGAGCGAACGAGCGACAAATTTCGATGAATAAGCGTCTATTCTGTAGGAAATTCCATGGATGGAGAAAAAAGAGCGAACGTCGAAATCTCCGGGGTTGCGCACGGGCTTGGGAACTCTCAGTTTCCCGGAAACCAAAATCATATCGCCCGGGCGAACGTCTAATATAGGGAAATTTCTCGGAAAACGCACCAAAACCAGGCCACGTAGCGGCGAGCGAAGAATTCGGCCTTTAAAAATCCATCCCCCCCAGCCCTCCTGGCTGGGGCTTTGAGCCAAAACTAAAAATTTGGAATCAAAAAAAAGCCCGGGCTTTGAAGCCTTCTTAAAATTAACGCCTAAATATCCAAAATGGTATGCCAAGGACAAAATGGCGATATAAGCGCACAGACACACAAAAGAAGCGCGGCGAAAATAATCGAGCGGCATATCTTTCTTACGGATTAAGTCCTATTTTGTTCCCGATTTAGATCTCGCGCGCAAAAGCGTAAGCGCAAACATCGACGGCGCCGCGGTCTTTAAGCGCCTCGGCGCAAGCCTCAAGAGAAAAGCCGGTCGTGCAGACATCGTCAATTAAGACTATCCGCCTTCCAAAAACATCTCCCGGGCGCGCGACCTTAAAAGCCCCGGCGATATTTTTCTGGCGACTTTTCTTGTCTAATTTCCATTGCGCTTGAGTCTCGCGAACGCGAATGAGGGAACTTAAAACCGGAATGCCGGTTTCTTTTGATATAGCCCGCGCCAAAATCTCCGCCTGATTGTATCCTCTTTCATTTTCCCGGCGAAAGTGAAGGGGAACGGAAACCAAGATATCCGGCAACGTAAGTTCGCGAAAGCGGACCCAATTTCGCGCCATCAATCGACCAGCTTCCTGGGCGGCGGGAAACCGACCCCGATATTTAAAAGAATAGACCCAGGAATGAATCGGCCCACGGTAAAGAAAGGCCGCGCGAATAAGTCGGCAGGCAAACTTCTTGTCACGGCAAGAAGCGCAAAGAGCCCGATTCAGATGGGACACGTCCGCGCATCTTAGGCAAAACGGCGCCTCTAAAGGAATTAATTGCGCGCGGCAAGAATGGCACAGAGTTCCGCTGGCGCTACTGGGAAAATCTCTTCTGCAATGGGCGCAAATGGGCGGCCAAAGAATATCTGAAAATTTTTGCCGCCAAAGCCAAAAGTTCACCCTTTTCTTACGCTTGGAGGCGAAAAAAGTTCCCTTGGGAGCTGATTTTACAGATATCGGTTAATGACAATTCCGACCCGACTTTGTCGCGGGCTGACGGAATTAGGATGGATGCCGACAAAATCTCCAGGCGCCGGAGGGCCGATTTTGCCCTTTGCGCTCAACTGGGCTTCCACCGTCAACGGATATTTTAAATGTGCGTCAGGAAGCAAAAGATCATCTGAGTTGATTTTATAGAAAACCGGAAATTGGGGATTGACAATGCGCTTAACCGCAATCGGAGTTCCTCCGGCGTCTTTGACTACAATAAACAAGGACTCTTCCCGGTGCATGACTTCATTGATGAGATTTCCAGAGACGGTAATTGAGCCTGAGATGGCGAGATTGCCCCGGAATTTTTGGCAGGAGGCAAGAGGCAAGCACAGAAAAGCCGCGCAAATAAGCTTAGAACCTAATTGAATTTTCACGATTTCAAAGCAAGACC
>JAJZJF010000006.1 GCA_021810245.1 bacterium | reverse complement strand
TTGACGTGGCCAAAGAGAATGTCAACTTGCATCTGAACGGGAATTTTTTGGGCGTCATCAGTCAGCCAGACCTGGAGTTTGCGGCCTTTTTGGACAAAGATGCCATGCTTGCGAACCAGGGGTTCGACTAACACCGTGTCAAAGGTCCCGGCGGGAACGGTGATTTTTTCTTTTCGGAGCACTCGAACCAAGAGCGGCCAGTTTTTCTTCGTATTGACATTGACAAAAACGTTTTTCCCGGGAGTCAGGGTTTGAGAGCGAAGATAATAGAGGCTTGAGAGAATGTCTTGAATGTGGGGGATAATCGTTCCCGTTGAATAGGAAACACTTCCGGTCTTTGAGACTGTTTTGGCTAAAAAAGAGTGGGTCTCATGGTTAAAAAAGACCCATTCGTCTCTAAAAAAATGTCCTTCTCTCAAATTTTTTGAATATCCTAGGGAGGAAAGATTGGTCGCGTCCATCCAAGACTCGTTGAGATCTCGGACCTTGTAGAAGACGTCGCAAAAAGAGTTTGAGTGTGCCCGGCTAATTATGTGGTAAGCCGGTTTTTCGGCAAAAGAGACTTTTTGGGCGACTTCCAGGGAAGCCTCGCCGACATTGACCGGGCCCCAGGAGATTTCAAATTTTAAATTTTCAGGAAACACGGTCAAAGCGGCTAACGGAACGCTTGAAACAGCGAGCTCGGGCTTTTCTAATTTGTGGATATCCGATAATGTGGAAGAGGAAATCAGAGGGAGCTTTAGTTCTGCGGCAGAGCCTGGCAAGGAAATTAACAACAGCAAAAAAGAGAGTTTTTTCATTAGCCTCATTCTCCAAGTATTTTTCATCCCAGAAGCGCTTTTTCCCAGATTTCTTGTCCCTGGGTGATTTTTAATTTGATGGCTAGAGCGTATAACTCTCCGGATAAGGCCTCTTTCCAGCCAATGGGTAAGCGAGTCGCGTCTTTAAGCGTGGTCAAAAACGCTCGTCCTGAGCGCATGGTCTCAATAGCTCTAAGTTCCTCAATTTGATAGGGGTGATGATCGGGGAACCTCCAGCGCTGCTCGATGCGGGCTCCCAATTCTTTAAGCTGGTTTTCAAAGAGCTGAGGGAAGGCGATTCCGGAAACGGTAACGATTCTTCTTCCCTCCAACAGTGAGACGTCGAGTTTTCTCTGAGTTCTGATATCCAATAAAAAATCCGGAACATGAGAGGCTTCTAATATCTCCGCTTTGGGACTGATGTCCGCTATTTTTTCACGGAGAAGCGCAAGGTCTTTCTTGCTGATTAAATCGGCGTGGGTGATGACGGCGAGTTGAGCGCGTTTGAGAGCGGAAGCGGGCTCTCTGAGATTTCCGGCGGGCAGAAGGCGGTCCTCGGTAAACGGAGAGGCGGCGTTGACAAGGACAATGTCGAGATCATGCTTGACTTTCCAATGCTGAAATCCATCGTCTAAAATGAGGGCTTTTGAATGGTAAAAGGTGATCGCCTCTTGCCCGGCTTTCACTCGGTTTTTAGAGACCAGGATTGGGATGTTGAGTCCAAAGAGGGCTTGGTGCATCATCCAGGGTTCGTCTCCGCATTCTTCCCAGTGGGGCGGATTATCATCAAGCAAGGTGACGACTTCGGAAGAATTTTTCGAGCGGTTATATCCGCGGCTGAGAATGGCGAGAGATTGACCGTGGCTGTGAAGAGTTTCGGCGGCCAATATCGCGGCGGGAGTTTTTCCGGTCCCTCCGACGCTTAAATTTCCAATGGAGATCACCCGCGCCGGGAGGCGGACTGATCTTTTCAGGCCAAGGGCGTAAGCGAGTTTGCGAAGAACCAACCCCAACCAAAATCCGAAACTGAGGAGTTTTAAAAAGGCGGGTCCCAGAGGATGAGCCTTGATCTGCTCGCGGCGGTTTTCCCAGCTCCCAACCGAGACGCGGCGATCGTTGAGCTCATCAAGCGGTTTTTCAGTTTCAAGCATATCTTTATTGTACGAGATTTCTCAGGAAATCGCCGGCTTGTTCAAAAACTTCGTCGGTAGAAATAGAGTTAAGACACTGGAGGCTTTGACAGAGATGCTCATTTTTAGACTCTTCGCGGCAAGGACAGGATTTCTGGATAAAACGATGGCGCTTAGGATCGGGAAAGGTCCAACTAATCGGAGAATGCGGGCCGTAAATGGTGAAGGTCCGAACTCCCAAGGCCGCGGAGATATGTTTGATGCCATTGTCGTTTCCAATGAACAAATCCGCTCCTTTAATGAGAGCGGCTAGGTCCATGAGATTATTGGTTTTGGGGGCAATTAAGGGCTTTTGTTTCATTCTGGAGGCGATTTGATCGGCATTTTCTTTTTCTCCCGGTCCCCAAACGATCAAAACCGAGGCCCCAAGATTGGAGATCAGCCGGTCGGCTAACGCGGCGTAACGGTCCAAGGGCCAGCGGTTAAAATGCCTTCGGGAAACGGGAGATAAAACGATTTGGGGGCGGGAAATTGGATTTTTGGAAAAAAAATCTCGGGCGAAGGCTTTGGACTCCTCTGGGATTATAATTTCCGCGCTCAAATCGCCGTGAAATCGAACTCCCAAGGGTTCTAAAAGGCGGATTTTCTCTTCGACGATGTAGAGCTCTTCCTTTGGGTCCGGCAGGGGATGATTGTAAGCCCAGCGATGAAAAACGCGGGCGAGTCCGGCCCGGATACTGGCGCCGCTCAGCGCCGTTAAAACGGCGCTTCGCGGGGTGCCTAAAAAGTCGATGACCCAATCGTATTTTTGAGCGCGTATTTGGCGTATAAAGCGCCAAGGACTTTTTTTATCGTAAACAATCACGTGATCAATATGCGGATTTCCCTTAAGGATTTCAGCCGCCGGGTTTTCGGCCAGAAAGTCCACGATCGCTTCTGGAAAATTTTTTTTGAGTTCTTTAACCGCGGGAGTGGTCAGAAGAGCGTCTCCGATGCGGTAGAGTTGTATGACCAGAATTTTCAAAGTCGGGCTCGCCCCCGCGTGAGATTGAGATGAAAATCAAGCATGAAATCGTCTCCGCGAATAAAAAGGCGCCGAATCGGAGAAGCCCCCTGTTTCCAGGGAAAGGGGCTTAAGCCCTGCTTGACGCTAAAGTCATAGAGGTATCCCGCTTCCAACGCGGCCTGGCGGACCTTGGGGTTAAAGGCTCCCGATCCGTAGGGATAAGCAAAGGCGTCGACAGGCCTTCCCAAAAGTTCTTCAAGGCGCTTTTTGCTTTCGGTAAGTTCCCAGATGACGTCGGAAATTGGCGCGCGATCGAGATTGCGGTGTCGCATGGTGTGGGAGCCAAATTCGACGAGCCCCGACTCCTGCATCTCCAGAATTTCTTCTTTTGTCAGCATTGGAATGCGGATTTCGGTTTCCGGCTCATGCCAGACATTGTCTTTCCCGATGGTCTCAAAGACGAGAAAAATATTTCCCTTCATCCCGAAATCTTTGAGGATAGGGAACGCTTCTTGATAGTTATTGGCGTAGCCATCGTCAAAGGTGATTAAAACCGGCTTTGGGGGTAATCCTTGTTTTCGCGCTTCAAATTTGGAGATTTCCGAAAACAGGATGGGCGTGTATTGATGGGCTCTTAAGTAGGCCAACTGCTCGCGGAACTGCGCGGGACTGACCCAGAGTTTTTTAAGCTTGGAACCCTTGGGCGGGATTCCTATTTTATGATACATCAAGACCGGAACCCCTTGCGCCCGAGGCCGCCACCAATTCCAGCGCGCGCTAATTCCAGTTGCCGCTCCCATTCCAATTCCGATAAGCCCCGCGATCATCGTTGATTCTCCTTGATTTCTAATTCTTTTAGTTTGACATATTTGAGCCAATGGTGGAATGCCGACAAAGCCGCCCAGATAATTCCAGGATTGCCATCTAAAATCCCGAATTTGAGAAACAAGCGCGAAAAGATTTCCCAGGGCAAAATCAGGTGATGCCAGAAATGGAAGCGCTTTCCCTCTTGGCGCCCTTTTTGGCTTGAGAAATCAAGATAAGACGTCATCTTATTCAAATATTCCTTAAGGTCTTTATAGGGCTTGTGCTCGACAAAGCCGGAAAAAAGGAACGCTTTTGTTCCTGAAATTTCGAGTCCTTCGTGAATGAGGCCCCCGGTGAAGCGTCCCTTTAAACGCCTAAATAATCTTAGATGTTTTTCATGTCCAACCCCGCCAAATTTTAAAACGCGCCCCATGAATTCGATTTGAAAGCGCAAGACAACTCCGTCAATTTCGCTGGGGAGAGAGATAAAACGGAGAATCTCTTCTTTCAAAAGCGGGCTCATGCGTTCATCGGCGTCAATGGATAAGACCCAATCCGAAGTCGCCAGTTCCAAAGCTGCCTGCTTTTGTTCGGCATATGAAGTAAAGCCTCTTTTTAGAATTTTACACCCATGGGCGCGGGCGATGTCTTCGGTTTTATCGGAACTCTCGGCATCAATGATGACAACGATTTCTTCCGCCAAGCCTTTGAGGCTTAGCAGGCATCCCGGCAAATCCTCTTCTTCGTTTTTGGCGATGATAATCGCGCTTAGACGATGCGGGCTCAAGAATTCTCTCCCAGTATTTTTTTAAATGCCTGTTCGGATTTTTCTCCAAATTTTCGGAGGTTCAATAAAGTTTCGAAACGCTTTTTAGATTCTTGTCCCATTCTTTGGGCTTCCTGAGGAAAGTCAATCAGTTTTTTGAGGCAAGACGCCAGCTCATCGGCATTTCCAGGCGAGAATAAAAATCCATTTTCCCCCTCGTGGACTAAATCTGGAAGGCCGCCGACGCGGCTTGAAATGACCGGACGCCCGGCCGACATCCATTCCAAAGCCGCGCGCGAGACCGCTTCAGAGCCCAAGGATGAGACCACCCCTATTCGGCAGCGGGAAATAAATTCCCAAATATCCTCGACTCGCCCTAAAAATTCGACGGAACTTCCCAGTTCCAGCTGGCGAACTTTATTTTGAAGAAATCCCAGCCTTTCGGGGGCCGCTTCTCCGGCGATCAAAAATTTTATGTTCGAGTATCGGGTCTTGAGAATAGACGCTGCCTTAATAAAGGTTTCATGTCCCTTCACTTTATCTAAGCGGCCCAGGATTCCTATTGCGCCATCTTTCGCCCAGGGAATCTCTCGCGTCGGGCCTTGAGTTCCCTGAAAGACCAGATCAATGGAGGCGGAAACGGAGGCGGGCTTAAGGCTTTCTTGGATTGCCGTATTGGCGGCGATAAAATGAGAAATCGTTTTAAGTCCCAGCCTTGAAAAGAAATTTCTTCCTGGAAGCCGGGCATCGGCGAAGGTGCGGACGAGGGGAACTTTCCCGCGAATAGCCAGACCGAGGCTTTGGGACGAGCCAGTAAAAGCGTCAATAATCGAAATTTGGTCCGCTTTTATTTTTCGCCTTAATTGAGGCAAGGAAAGCCAAGGCCTTTTAAGCGGCAAATAATTTATGGAAAGCCTTTGACATTCTTTTTCGGCGAAGGAATTTTCTCGGCACCAAAACTGGACCGCGTGCCCGCGTTTTCTCATCTCCAAGACAAGCGTCAAAGCATAAGAGAGAATCCCGGAGTCCCAGGGTTCGTCATGCAAGAAGAGGATATTCATGGCATTTGATACCCGAGCATGGCTTGGGCGGTTTTCTCGACTTCCTGAACGCTGGTTAGTTCCATGCAAAGAAAATGTCCGCGCGGACATTTCTTCTTTCCATGGAGCCCGCAAGGCCGGCAAGGCAATTCTTTTTCAATCACCTTGTGCCGCGAGCCGTAGGGGAAAAACCCTAATTCCTTGGTCGTGGCCCCAAAAATAGCCAAGGTGGGAATTCCAAGGCCGGTGGCGATATGCATGGGGCCTGAATCATTAGTGATAAACAAAGAAAGAAGGCTGATCAAAGCTTTGAGTTCTCCGAGATCGGTTTTCCCCGCCCAGTTGAGCGCGCCGCTCCCGTTTGAGATTTCTTCGCACAGAGCTTGATCTTGAGGGCCGCCGACCAAGATCGGCTTATATCCGGATTTGAGAAACCCCAGGCACAAGGCCCTAAATTTTCTCGCGGGCCAACGCTTGGTCGGCCAAACCGATCCGGGGTGAACGCCGATGAGTTCGAGGGGTTTCCCCTGGGTTTCTTCTCGCAGACGTTTAAGAATTTTGTCGACAGTTAGGGGATCGGCATAGAGGTACGCCGCTTGCGGGTTTAAAGCCGCATTCGGCGCGAACACGGAAAGAAGCGAGAGATTTCTTTCTAGGTCATGGGTTTTCCAGTCAAAAGGAAGGTCATGGGTTAAAAATATTTTTCCGGCGCTTTTTTGAAACCCAACTCTTCTCGGAATTTGAGCCAAAAACCCTAAAAGCGCACTTCTCAACGAGCGGTGGGGGATAAAAACGCAATCATAATTTTTTCCCTTAAGCAGACGGGATGTTTTTAAAAGCCCCCAGGTCTTGTTCAAAAAACCTTTCTTTTCTTCCACTAAAACCTGATCCACCCAGCCGGAATCTTGAAAGAGGGAAGCGGAGTTTTTTAGAGTGAGGACATCAAGCGTCGCGTTGGGCCAGCGCGATTTAATTTCGCGGGCCAGGGGAATCGTCAAAACCGAATCCCCCAGAAAAGAGCTCTGCAAAATGACGGCTCTTTGGGGTTCGGGAAGGCCGGTCCAGGGGTAAATCGCTTCGAGATATTTTTCCAAGACATGTTTTTTTAGGCCGGAAGAATTTTTTCTAAAAAAGACAAAGAGGCGGCGCGCCCAGGCGTCCTTGCGGTAGACGGAAATATTGGGAATTCCGCTTAAACGGCGCAAAAGCAGAGAGCGAAGGTTGTTGTGGAGGTCCAGCAAATGGGTAAATTTCTTGGAGCGAATCATCTTCAGAGTCTTCCAAAGGCCGCCAAAAGAGATCACCTGGGTAATATGGGGGTTTCCCGCGAGGGCTTGGGCGTAAGAAGGTTTTACCAGAACCCATATCTCCGCTTCCGGCCATGCCTGTTTGATTTTCTCATAAACAGGGGCCGTTAAAACGATGTCTCCCAACGAGGAGAGGCGAATCACCAATATTCTAGGAGCGGGCATGAAAAGGATACATTATTATACCATCTGAGAAATGGCGGGTATGCGAAGAAAAGAATTTATGGCGCGCATTTGGTCTAAATTGGCTTTGGCCCAAAAAAAAGAAGGGCTGGTGGCCAAAGGCAAGGGAGTTTTGGCGGCTGTTTCGGGCGGCCCTGATTCCACTTGCTTGGCTCATTATTTAGTTTCACTGAGACGGCGTCTTTCTTTCCCATTGGAACTAGCTTACATCGATCATGGGCTGAGAAAAGAGGCTTTAAAAGAGGCCGCCTTCGTGCGTTTACTGGGAAGGAAATGGGGGGTTACAGTTTCTATTTTAAAGGTTGACGCCCCAGGCGCGAGAAAATCCCGGGGCCTAGGATTAGAAGAGGCGTGCCGAAAATTGCGCTATCAAGCTTTATTGGCTCAAGCGGAACGCCTTCAGTTTTCGGCGGTGGCGGTGGGGCATCAAATGGATGATCAGGCGGAAACCGTCCTTTTAAATCTATTGCGGGGGGTCAAACTCAAGGCCTTAGGGGCGATGCCGCCAAGACGGAATTTGTCTTCAAAAGTTCAACTGATTCGTCCGCTTTTATGCCTTAAGCGCTCGGAGATTTTAGACTACCTAAAGATTCACCAGATCGATTATAAAATTGACGAAACCAATTCTAATTTGGAATTGAGTAGGAATTGGATTCGCCATATGGTCTTCCCTCTTCTTGAGGAGAAAAATCCCAGGATTCGCGAACATCTGGCGGGAATTTCAGAACAAGTTCGCGCCCTTCGCTTATGAAAATCGCCCATTTAGACACCGAAATTTCCTGGAGAGGGGGGGAACAACAGATTCTTTATTTGGCCGAGGCTTTAAGAGAAGCCGGCGATGAAAATTTGATTATCGCGCGCTCGGGTTCCGCGCTTGAGTCCAAAGCCCAACAGGCGGGCTTTTCTTGTTTTCCCGTCTCTCCAAAAATGGAATGGGATTTTTTTGAAGCGCTTTTAATTCGCCGCCGTTTGCGGGGCGCCAATTTCGATATTTTGCACGCCCATACCGCCCATGCCGCGGCCTTGGGCGCCTTGGCGAGCTTGCGCGGGGATATTCCTCTGATCGTTTCCCGCCGTGTCGATTTCCATTTATCGAAAAATCCTTTCTCGCGCTGGAAATATCTTCGCGCGGCCAAGATTCTCGCGGTTTCATCCGCGATTAAGCAGATTCTGATTCAAGACGGCATTTCTCCCGAACGAATCGAGGTTCTCTACAGCGGAGTTAATTTAAAGCGCTTTGAGGGAGACAAAAAAAGCCGCCAGGACTTAAGACTTCCGGATTCAAAAATTCTGATTGGCCAGATTGCGGCTTTATCCGATCAGAAAGATCCGCTCAATTTTGTCCAGGCGATGGCGGTATTAGCCCAAAAGGGCGTTGATTTTCGCGTGCTGATGGCGGGCGATGGCCCATTAAAGATAAAGGTTGAGGAGGAGATTAAGCGTTTAAATCTCAAGGACATAGTTTTTGTTTTGGGTTTTCGGGAAGACGCGCTTGAGATTCTTCGGCATTTGGATGTTTTCGTTCTCTCTTCGCGCTGGGAAGGGCTGGGAACTTCGATTTTAGACGCTTTGGCCGCCGGCGTCCCGGTCGTCGCCAGCCGCACGGGCGGAATTCCGGAGATGATTGAAGAAGGGGTATCGGGGCTGTTGGTTGCGCCTGGCGATCCCGCTTCTTTGGCTAGAGCTATAGAGCGGATTTTATTGGATGCGGCTCTGCGTGAAAGGTTGATCGCGGGCGGTCGGGAAAAGGTTCAATTTTTTTCCGCTCAAAAAATGGCGCAATCCACCCGCGCTGTCTATCAGCGGATTTTAGCTAAAGCCTAGAAGTTTTTTAGGCTTTTAAGCCACAAAGAAAAGAGAAGAATTCTAAAATAGACGTCGACATCGGCGGAGCCTTCTCTTAAGAGGCGAGCCCCGGATTTAAGAGCCTCTCTTTTGAATAGACCGGTTTCGATAAGAAGAGGGTTGTTCAAGGCTTCTTCAAGAAATGGATTTTGAGGCGAGCGCATCCAATTTTGAGTGCGCAGAATAAATCCATGTTTTTTCCGGGCGACGATTTCTCGCGGGAGCATTCGGGAGGCGACTTTTCTCAAAAGGTATTTGCCGCGAAAAAATTTAATTTTAAGCGGCGTGGGAAGGCGAAAAGCGTAATCGATAAGCCGAAGATCTAAAAGCGGCACGCGCGCCTCCAGAGACGCTTTCATCGTGGTTTTATCGACCTTCATCAGAAGTTGATCGCGCATCGAGGTTTGGAGATCAAAGCGCAGAAGCCCGTTGAGGCCCTTTAAGCCTTGAAAGGAATCCATCCAGGCCCAGTTTTGGGAATTTTGCGGTAAATTGAGCAAATGAAGGGCGGTTTGAAGTCGCCCTCCGGCCTCGGCTTGGGCCCAGCTTCGGGGGCCGTCGAGAGGAATGGCGCGGAAATAGGCGCCAGAGCCGGTTTTTCGAGCGATTAAATTCGCCATCGGGCGCATCCAAGACGGAAATTTTTCCAGCGCTTCGCTGACGTAGGCCGCCTTGTGCCTTCCATAGCCGGCAAAGACCTCATCTCCGCCTTCGCCGGTTAAAACCACCTTAACTTCCTTGCGGGCTTCGGTGGAAAGATGCCAGGTTGGAAGAATGGCGGCATCGGCGATGGGCTCATCTAAACATTCGACCATCTTTGGGATTTGGTTGAGAAGCGTTGCTGGAAGGCGAATGGTCTGGTGCTTGGTTTTTAGAAATTTCGCGACGGTTTCGGCATATGCGCTTTCATCGACGCTGTCCCCGTCAAAGCCGATGGAATAGCTGCAAACAGGCTTAGAGGAGGCCCGGGCCATTAAGGCGGTGACCACGCTTGAGTCGATTCCGCCGGATAAAAAGACTCCCAAGGGAACGTCGCTTTGCATTTGATCCGAAACGGCTTTTGTGAGCAGGACTTTAAGCTCTGTTTCCGCTTGAATAGGATCGATTTTTGAAAAACTCTCTTCTGGCAGGCTCCAAAAAGATTGCGGTTTTGAGATTTGAAAATTTTTGATTTGAAGCCAATGGCCGGCGGGAAATTTCTGGATGCCCTCGATGATGGTTGCGGGAGCGTGGACGTATCCGTAGGCGAGGTAGTCTAGTAGAGACTCGCAATGGATGCGGGCTGGGATACCGGCCTTAAGCAAGGATTTTAGTTCCGAAGAAAAATAAAAAAATTCTTCGCTTTGATAAAAGTAAAGCGGCTTAATTCCCAAAGGATCGCGGGCGAGAGTAAGGGTTTTTTCTTTCTGATCCCAAAGGGCGCAGGCAAACATTCCGTTGAGGCGCGAGAAAAAATCGGTCCCATGCCGGATAAAACCCTGGAGCAGCGTTTCGGTATCGGAATGAGTGTTAAATTTTATTTCCGGCCCCAACTCTTTTCTGAGTTCGAGATGATTGTAGATTTCTCCGTTGAAGACGAGGGTCCAGCGCCCATCGGGAGAACTCATGGGCTGATGGCCGCGTTCAAGGTCCAAAATCGAAAGCCTTCTAAAGGCGAGAGCGATGGGGCCGTCGGAAAACGCTCCGGAATCGTCGGGCCCGCGATGGATGAGGGCTTCTTGTAAAGCCGCTAAACCCTGGGGAGGACAGGGATTATTTTTGAGGTTTAAAATTCCGGCGATGCCGCACATGAAAATAGTTGGGAGGCGGCCGATACCCCGGATTCTGTCTCCGGTCCTTGCGGACTGGGTGGAATCATTTTTCTCAGCGGCTACCGGGCGACTCTCGCTTTCGCGAAAATGCGCAAGCGGCGCTTATCGCCGTTTATTGCCTTACTCCCGGCGGGGTTTGCCTAGCCTTGTCTCTCGCGAGACAAGCGGTGGGCTCTTACCCCACCTTTTCACCCTTGCCCTCAAGGCCATAACCTCGAAGGCGGTTTGTTTCTGTGGCGCTGTCCATCGGCGAAAAGTCGCCTTCTCGCCGTCTTGCCTTTCGGCAAGCGCCGCGCTTTGTGGAGTCCGGAAGTTCCTCTCCCGGAAATTAAATCCCGGAAGCGATTCCCGGCCGCCCCCAAATTCATTCTAGCAAATAGTAAAATGTCCTGATGCCTTTAAAATTATTCAATACCCTGGGACGCTTAAAAGAGGAATTTAAGCCTCTCAAATTTCCCGCAGTCGGAATTTACACCTGCGGTCCGACGGTTTACAATTACCAGCATATCGGAAATTATCGCACCTATATTTTCGAGGACGTTTTGAAGCGAACCCTCGGCTTTTTCGGCTTTAAGCCTTTTCATGTGATGAATATTACCGATGTCGGACATCTGACCAGCCAGGGAGACGAGGGGGAAGATAAGGTCGAGGTGATGGCTCGTCACGAAGGGAAAAGCGCATGGGACTTGGCGAAATTTTATACCGACGCGTTTTTAAAAGATTGCGCATCTCTTAATATCTTGCCGCCGGATGTCTTGTGCCGGGCCACTGATCATATTCAAGAACAGATTAATTTGATTGGCCAGCTTGAAAAAAACGGTCTCTTGTATTTAACTTCGGACGGAGTTTATTTCGAGACCGCGAAATTTCCCAATTATGACAAACTCATGGGGAAAGCCCATCTTTCCGGCATTCAATTTGGCGCCCGGGTCGAAGCCAGTCCGGAAAAGAAATCTCCTTCCGATTTTGCGGTCTGGAAATTTTCGCCGAAAGATCAAAAGCGGCAGATGGAGTGGGATTCTCCCTGGGGAAAAGGTTTTCCTGGCTGGCATATCGAGTGTTCGGCGATGGCGATGAAATATTTAGGCGAGACCTTTGACATCCATTGCGGCGGCGTCGACCATATTCCGATTCATCATTCCAATGAAATCGCCCAGTCGGAGGGCGCGACGGGAAAACCCTTTGTTCGCTATTGGCTCCACGGAGAATTTTTGCTGGTCAATAGCTCTAAAATGGCCAAATCAGACGGGACTTTTATTACGCTGGAAGACTTGAGAAAAAAGGGTTTTGATCCGCTGGACTACCGTTACCATTGTCTGACCGCGCATTACCGAAAACAATTAGATTTTACTTGGGAGGCTTTGGAGTCTTCCAAAACCGCGCGGCGTAAGCTCAAGGATTTAATCGGACAAATTCGCGGAGCTTTGAAAAAACCTGCCTGCGCGGATTCTCTCAACGCCTTTAAGGAGGCTTTATCCGATGACCTCAACATGCCGGAGGCTCTTTCGGCGTTATGGAGCGATTTAAAAAACGGCGCTTTGCCGGAAGGCGCGCGCCTTCATTTCGCCGAAATGGCCGAGGGGGTTCTAGGTTTGGGTTTATTGGATGAGAATACCGAAGAGTCGTTAAGCCCTGAAATTCTTGAACTCATTGAGGCCAGAGCCCTTGCGCGAAAAAATCGCGATTTTCGTCGCTCGGATGAAATTCGGGCGAAACTTTTTTCTTTGGGGATTTTAATTGAGGACACTCCCTCCGGACAAAAATGGAGGCGCGTCTGAAATAGGGACAGTCCCCTTTTTTTTTGATTGAAAATAAAGGACAATTTAAAAATTCTGAGTAAATCCGGTTTTGAAATCTAATTTTATGATGAAAAATGAAAGGGAAAAAAGGGGACTGTCCCCATTTTGGGTTGGAGGGTTTCATGCGGTCAAGGAGACCTTGGACTCGCGCCCGGAAGACGTGTTTGAGTTGTGGGTGGCGGCGGTAAAAAATCAGGATTTGGAAACCCAGGAAATCATCCGGCGCGCCCGCAAGCGCGGAATTCCAGTTCATTTTCGGGATAAAGAAGAACTGTCCCGCGTGACAAAAACCGATCGCCATCAGGGCTTGGCCGCCCGAGCCAAAGAGAAGAGCGTTCTTTCTTTTTCTGATTTTTTAAACCGCTGGGAGGAAAAAGGGAATTTTAAAAGAGACAATTTTTTCTTAGTCGCTTTGGATCAAATTCAGGATCCCCATAATTTAGGGGCTATCGCGCGCTCCGCTTCCGTTTTTGGCGCTCATGGGTTGATTCTCTGCGACCGAAGATCCGCTTCCGCTTCTTCGGGGGCCGTGCGCTCTTCCGCCGGCGCTCTTGAAAAAATCTCCCTCTATGAGGCCGCGAATTTAGGGCAAGCCTTGGCGAGCGCAAAAAAAGCCGGATTCTGGATTTATGGGGCCGCCGCCGGTGGGAGACCAGCGTGGGAATCAGCGCTCAATACTCCGATGATATTAGTCATCGGTTCCGAAGGGGAAGGTCTGAGAAAATCGACAGAAGACCTCTGCGATGAGTTGCTCGGAATTCCAATTTCGGAATCCGGGGTTTCAAGCTTAAACGCTTCGGTCGCCTCGGGAATTTTAATGTATGAGATTTGTCGAAGAGGAGTCAGGGGCAATCTCTAACTATTACTATGCAATGTGAACGGGTGTTTGTCCAAGATCATGGGGCGGTCAAGCCCGCCGCTTGGGCTTTTGGCATTGCATTTCCTTTTTTTCTCATCGAACTCTCCGGCGGGATTTATGTTGGCAGCTTGGCCTTGATTGCCGACGCGATGCATCTTCTCATGGATTTAATCGCTCTGGGGATGACCTTGTTTGTCGCTTTCGCTTCTCAAAGGCCGCCGGATGAAAAACGCACCTTTGGATATGAGCGTCTGGAAGTATTAGCGGCTTTGGCCAACGGTATTTTGCTGTGGGTCGCGGTTGGAATTATTTTGAGAGAGGCTTATCAAAGATTCTCGTTTCCCAAACAGGTTTCCGGCGGCCCCATGGCCGCCATTGCGGTCTTGGGTCTTGTCTGTAATCTTTCTTCCGGATGGATTCTTTATTCTTCCAGCCGCAAAAATATCAATCTCCGGGGCGCTTTTTTCCATGTGATGACTGACGCTTTTGGTTCGGCCTTGGTCATCATCGCGGGAATTGTCATTCTCAAAACGGGCTGGTATCAGGCGGACGCGGTCGCTAGCGTTTTGGTTTGTTTCGGCATTATTTTGAGTTCGGTATGGTTGCTTAGAGATTCGATTCATATTTTGCTGGAGGGCGCTCCGGCCCATATCCATATGGATGAAGTTCAAAAGGCTTTGTCGGAAATTCCGGGGGTGAAAGACGTCCATGACATTCATCTGTGGTCGTTGACTCAAGGTTCCGAATCGATGAGCGGGCATATCATTGTTACTCCCGAATTTGATTCCGACCAAGCCCTTAAGGCCGCAACAGCCGTTTTAAAAGAGCGCTTTGGGCTCTCGCATGTGACGCTTCAAATAGAGAAATGAACGGTTCTGAGTCTCTTTTCCCGCGGCCTTGTCTCATTTTTCTCAATGGCGATATCGATGACCGAAAAAGCGTTCTTGAAGCGGCGAAATTTTGCCGACGCCACCAAGGGGCCGTTCTCTGCGCCGATGGCGGGCTCAAGCAGGCGTTGAAATTAAAAATAATACCCGACCTCGTCATCGGAGATATGGATTCTCTCCCCAAGCCCTTGCCGCGCCTGCGTTTTAAAAAGCCGGCGTTTGTTTGCGATTTTGATGAGAACTCCTCTGATTTTGAGAAAACTCTTCTTTGGGCGCTTGAGCGCGGGTTTAAAACCGCCTTTGTCTGCGGACTTCTCGGCGGAGGACTGGACCACGCCCTGGTCAATATTGCTATGATGGAACGCTTCGGCCTTAAGATGAGGCTCGTGGCTTTGGGACGCGGACAGGGAATTTTTTTGTCGAAAGGGCTTTATCAGTTCGCGCTTAATAAAGGAGAGCGCTTTAGCCTTTTGACTTTGGGAGAAGCGGAGCTCAGTCTTTTGGGCGCGCGCTACGAGCTGAAAGAAGAGATTTTGTCTTCGTCCAGCCGGGGCCTTGGAAACACGGCCGAGGGCCCGGTTTCCGTTAAATTGCGCCGAGGAAATGCCTGGTTTTTGCTTGGCCGTGGCCTAGGCCTAAAATAGGTCTTGACAGGAAACAAATGTCTGTTATACTAACTCTTGTATCGCGGTCAGTGAGACCGAAAAGGCAAACCTTTCGAAAGGAAGGGGCGCAAAGCGCGGGGTCCTTGTTGGATCGCCCGGCTGCCGAAGGTATCTGATTGATGAATTATAAATCGTTTTTGATGCGGGGGCGGATCGCGGGCGTTTTAGCGGTCGCTTCTGCCTTTTTATTGTGTTTTTCCCGGGCTTTTGCCGAAACCCCTATCGGTCTTAAAGCCCAAGGGGTGAGCGTCAGTTACGCGGTCGCTAACGCCCTTCACCTAGACGTTCGCGATGCCTTGGGGCGGCCGGTTTCCCCTTCTCTCATCCAAAAAGAGCTGAAGGTTTCAGAGGCAAGAGGCCGCGCCCGGACTTCTTTTTTCTCTTCCCTTCCCAAGGCGCGGGCGATTAGTTTCTTTATTGAATGTGTTTGGAAGCTCCCGATTTTCTCTTGGGGCGCCTCTCTGTTTAAGGCCGGCGCGCGCGTTTGGGCCCTTCCCGTTTCCAAAAAGAGGTCCTTGTTGGCGCGGCGCCTTCTCTTGGGGTGGCTTCCGATTTTTTCAGGCGTATTTCTGATTTCCTGTCTGATTTCCTTCCATCGGGAAGTATCCTACCTTGACTTTTCTGTTCTCCGCTGTTGATTCTTCTTTTCTCCCCCTCATAATCCAGTAGCGAACAAGCTTGTCGAGAAGTTTTTAAATCTTTGCGCGTCGGGTTCTTTAGCACTTTAAGCGCTCTCGCGCGCGAAGTCAAGAAAAGGAGAAGATGAAAAACAAAACGGCGGGATTAATAATCCTGGTTTTGGGCGTGATAGGGTGTCGAGGCGTTTTGAGGGTTGATGCCCAGGACGTGGCGCCCAAGGGACAGGCCGCGCATATGCGCGACTGGGCGATTGATTTTAGTGTGGGGAAATCCTCGATGTCGAGGCTTGCGGCGGTTAAATCCGTTTTTCAAGGTCCCAATAGGCGGGCGGCTGGCGCCTTAAAGGCGGCCTTCGCTCAAGAACCGCGGGCTTCTATCCGGGCTTGGATTGTGCGAGCTGAAAACCATGCCAATCCTGGCAATATCCCATTTTTAGAGACCGCGCTCAAAGATCCCAGCGTTCAGGTTCGAGAGGCCGCCATTGTCGCCTTGGGAGAGTCCAAAAATCCGCGGGCAGTCACGGATTTGTCTCCGATTTTGGCCACGGATCACGATCCTGGCGCGCGAATGACCAGCGCTTTTTGGCTGGGACAATTGGGGGGAAGTTCTTCGGTTTCGGCTCTCTCTCAGGCCTTGGCCCAGGACAAAGACGCCAATGTTCGCCTTCAGGCGGCGCAGTCGCTGAAGGAAATCGGTAGCGGAGCGGCTTTAAGCGCTTTAAAGCAGGCGGCCAATGACCCCAACCCCAGGGTCCGGGGGCTTGCGCCATGAAAATAGGGACAGTCCCCATTTTTCGTACGGAAGGAAACCATGACTAGCGGTCGAAAGAAGGCTTTAAGGCGGAGAGGCTTGGCGCTTTGGGCGCTGGGCGCGCGGGGATTTTTTACCTTAGGGAAAATCAGGGCTATAGAACTGATCCTTGCTCAGCCCCAGGTCTTCAATGATGTCGGCAATAATGCCGCGAGGGATGTCCCCGCCATGGTCCGGGTAGGTGATGAGGCGCGCTGGTTTAAAGGGGTTGGAGTAATGGCGATGACTCCCTTTCTGGCGCAAAAAGACGCATCCCAATTCGCGCAACCGCCGGTCCAGTTGCCGAGAGCCCAGAGCGGGGTATTTGCCGCCCATCACGCGGCGCGCAAAACAAATTTATCGCGAAAGGGCGCGGGGATGGGCTTGCCATTCTCCAGCAAAGCTTCCAAATGGGCTTCGGCCGCTTCCTCGAAATTTAAACAGGCTTCGGCTTCCGTGGAGCCGTGGGCGTGGCAACCCGGCAAGAATCTGGATTTGGCGATCCACACGCCGTCTTCGTCTCGGCGCAGGCTGATTTTCGACTTAGGGATAACCATGAGGTTAGTGTAACATGAGACTTCTAAAAAGTCAAGGTTGGGAAATGGGGACTGTCCCTATCTCCCCGCACGGAAGGAAAACATGACTAGCGGTCGAAAGAAGGCTTTAAGGCGGATGAGCTTGGCGCTTTGGGCGCTGGGCTTTTGCGGCCTTTTTGCCTTTTTTCCGCGCCCCGCGCGGGCTACGGAACAATCAATTCCAGCCTCGGACGCGCTTGATACTTCTTGGTCGGGCAGCCGCAAGAACTTCGTGGATGAGGGACATGGCCTCATTTGGACATTTTTCGAGTGCGGCCAAGGATTTTGCTATCAGGCCTATAATGGCGCTTCCTGGTTATCCGAAGGGGTTGCGATCTCAACAAGCGAAGCTCTTGCCGCTGATCCCTCCGGAGCCACGGACTCCAATGAGATGTATGGGAGCGTTTACTATCAGCAATCCTCCAGCTTTGTTTTTGTAGTCGCCAATGATCCTAACGCATATATAAATGGTGCAACGAATAATAATATTTTCCTTAAAAGAGGCTCTCTTAACGGGAATGGGACGATTAGTTGGGGAACGCTGGAGTTTAAAACGCCGGTTGGCAGAGTCGGAGGCTCCAATACTGGCAGTTGTTGGGCGGGAAACGGCGTGGGTATTACGGTCGATGACGGTGGAACCGTTGATGCCGTGTGTGATGCTAAGAGGGCTGTCACTAACGTGCAGACGTCACAGTTGGGTGAAATTGGAATGAATTCCAATGGCACGTTTTCCGGAGGAGCCCTCGTGGCCGTGGACGCGCAATCAGCAAACAACGAAGGAACGCTCGGAAAAAATTTGGGATCCATTGTCGCGGTCAATGATACGGCGTCTGGGGGAAGCGACGATGTGTTGCTCTATCAAAATGACCAGGCCAATTACAGCGGCAATCTGCGCGTTCAAGTCTGGACTAATACTGGCGCTTCTCCTGGCGGCCGAAACGAGTTTGATCCCAGCGTTAATCTCGGAACTAAGGGTCTTTACAGCGGGCAGTCTTTGGTCGCACATTTTGGAACTTATTTGGCTCATGCCGCTTTCATTGATCCCGTGACCGGCGGCGTGGACTATACTTACCGCAATGGGTATGAGTCGTGGATTAAAGGAACGACTACGGGCCAGGGATATGCAATTGACCTTTGCGCCAACGACGCAAGCGGCGCTCCGCCTGCTTGCGCTGCGCCCTCTCTTGTTTACGTCAAGGCGGATCCGGGCGTTGGCGGCAGCGTGGACGCTCTTTACGCTGTTTATATTTCCTCATACGGCTCGATTAACTACGCTTCTTCCACCGTCACCAACGCCGAGGCGGGCGGGGCTTGGAATGTGGTCCATGACTGGCATGAGCCGACGGGCGGCGACAGTTATCCGATCATTCCATCGCACATAGACGGCCCTTACCCGATCCCGGTCGAATGGAACGGACCTTTAGGCGTCACTTTTGACGAGATTATTGACTCACAGCGGTCGCCGCCCTCAGTGACATCTATTAGCTCTTCTCCCACAACCGCGCCGTATAGCACCAACGTCTATGATCTAATCATCAATGGTTCCGGGTTTTTTCAACTAGGGACATTTAATCCTGCTGTTTCCCTGTTGGTTTCCGGGGCATCGCAAGTGGATATCACGGTTACATCAACCACCTTTGTCAGCGCCAATCAGGTTCGCGCTTCAATCGTGATCAATCAAGTGACGGCGCCAGGCGGAGCCTACGATCTCGAAGTCTCAAATCCGGATGGGCGCAGCGCGACAATTTCAAAAGCGATTACGATACCGCCGCCAACACTGACGAGTCTTTATATTTCGGGATCAAATAACTCCGGCGGGGTCGAGCCCAACGTTTCAGACTCGGTCATCTGCGACAATGATCTCTGCGGTCGCCCGACACGGCAACTCGTGGCCGTTGGGTCTAATTTTGAAAAATGGGGGCTTTCTAAGGTCGCCAACTTGCAGTTCTCCGGAGTTGGAATATTGGTCGACTCGGTGACTTATGTGGGCACGGGGCAGTTCACGGCCAATATCCATGTCACGACCAATGCTGCGGGCGGGGTTTACAGCGTCAATGTCGTCAACGCCGACGGCCAAGCCTCCAGCGCCATCGCTTCGACTTTTACCGTGACGGTTCCAACCGCCGCAGCGACCTCGCCGACGCCGTCTGTCGGCGTCGTTTATAACCCCACCACGGGAATTTACTATTCGTCGGGAGTCGTCAGCGTCGCGGGAACGGCGTCTTATTCTCCGGCTTCGGGGCAAACCTCCCTCTTGACGAGTCAAGCCGAAATCGAGCAATTGAGCGGAACCAACGCCGGCTATTTCTGGAACGGGGCCAATTTCCAGGCGGTTTCGGCTTTTACCGCTCCGGCTTCCGAAACGGAATGGCAGCCGGCCAGCGCGGCCACCCCGTGGAATTACAGCGGTTGGACTAACAACAACACCGAGCAAGCCGATGGAACTTCTTATAACATCTCTTGGCGGGGACTAACGGCAGATGAGGGCTGGAGTTATCCCATTTCAAGCTTTACCTTGACGATCGATAAATCCCCGCCGGTGTCGAGCGTTTTGACGCCGGTCGGAGGCACTGTCGTCAATTCCCAGCCGGATATTCAAATTCAATCGGTGGACGCCGGGGTTGGCGTGTCGCAGATGTGGATCTTGGCCGAAGACACCAATTCGTTTTCCTGGACCGGGTCTTCCTGGAGCGCAATTCCCGGAGCGATGTTTATTTCGACCAACGGCGCGGGCGGAGGATCGCCGAATATGGTTTTCTCTCCTCCGGAGGAAAATCCGGGGATTTTGACCTTTAACTCGGCCACTACCATTCAAGTTCCGGCTTGGAATAATGGGGCCGAGTACAGCATTCAGGCCGCAGGACAAGACGCCTTGGGTCATTATCAGGCCGCGTCCGCGATCAACTTCTTTTATGATGTCAATAATCCCACGGCGACGATTATCTCTCCCGTCATTAGCGCCAACTCCGCGAGTCCCACCTGGCTTAATTCCTTAACCCAGATTTCAGGCTCTATTTCGGATTTAGACATCATCAGTGGAAACACGATTTTCTCGGTCAATAACACCGTCGCGATTCAGATTAAGGATTTGACTAATGGAAACTTTTTTAACGGTTCAAGCTCGTTAATTGAAGGCTCAAGCCAAACCTTCATCTCGACCTCGGCCGTTCCCTCCAACGAAAATGGCGCCGATCCCTTTATGTATTTCTATTATGGAACCACCAACGGCTCTTGGGCCGACGTCATTTCCGGTATTCCCTTTCAAAACGGGCATGACTATCGCATCGCGATGTATGCCTGTAACCCCACGGAGCCGATTGGCTCGCCAGCTTCTCCCGGTTGCGACGGCGGAGACGGAACCACCGCTTCTGATTCGGATGGCAGCGCGACTTCCCAAGCCCCGGCTTTTATCGGCTATTTTAATTTCAATAATAATCCGCCGACTTCTGCCGTCACTTTTCCGACGACTTTAGCCACCCCCAACGCTTTTGGCGATGACAATTCTCAAACGGCGTCTTCTTTGTCGATGTTGTGGGGAACGGCTTCGGCGGCAACGGACGTTTCCGGAATTTTCGCCGAAGAATACACGCTCCAAGACACGATTACCGGCGATTATTGGTGTAATCCCACTTCCACCGCGCCCAATAGCTCTTGTTACGGGGCAGCCTCGGCCGGGTTTATCGCGATTGGCGTCGGTCAAACCGCGCCGTGGATTATTTCTCAAACGACCACGACCCCGTCTTGGGCGGGTTGGGAAATCAACAATATTCCGTTTCTTAACGGCCATTCTTTTCAACTGATTACCAAGGCGGTCGACAATGCCGGCAACGTTCAAGTCGTTTATTCGACGACCAATTTTATCTATGACTCCTCCGCCCCAATTACGGCCGCGAAATATCCGTTAAACAATGACGCCTATTCCGTTCAGATCGGAACCATTTCAGGAACAGCTCTTGACCAGCCGCAACCGTTTAACTCCGGCATTTTCGCGAACTTTTTGGGAGTTCAAAGACAATCGGACGGCTCCTGGTGGACGACCGGCGGCTGGACTCAAACGCGCTCGGATATTGGACAGCCTTCGGTCAATTTAAATACTTCGGCCAGCCCCAACACCTGGCTCTATTCTCTTCCCGCCGGTTTTTGGACCTCGATTAGTCTTGCGGACCGGTTCAAAATCTATTCCTGGAGCGAGGACGAAGTTCAAAACGAAACGCTTTCTTCGACTCCCTCGGTTGAAAATATCGAGTCCTCAACGACGCTCAAGGATATTTTTAACTATGACACCGAGGCCCCGACTTCCACCATCGTGTCTCCCGCCGATCAAATTTGGTATTCCAATGTCAGTCCGAGCAATTTGCCCGATTTGACCGGAACCGCGACGGACAATCCGGCTTATCCCGGGCCCCCGGCGGTCAGCTCCGCCGACGCCGCCGGAATGTCTTCCGTGGGCGTCGAAATTCGTGATGAAAACACTTGCCCGAATTGTCTTTACTGGGATGATGCGACGAAGTCTTGGGTGACAAGTTCCATTTTTAACCCGACCACTTTAACGATCAATAATCCCAATCCATCAAATTGGAGCTTTCCAACTTCTAATTTAGAGCCGAATTTAACCAGCGGGCACACCTATCGCACAAGGGTCCAGGGCATTGACGCGGCTGTCGATCAAAACGGAAATTCAGCCGGCAATACCGAAAATCCCGCTAATATCCTTCAAAGCCAACAAACTACGCCGCCCTATTCCGACACGCATTTCTTCTTCTGGGATTCGGAAGCCCCCAATTCCGTGATTACCGTTCCGAGTAATGGGCAGACCTTGAACAGTCTCACCACTATTTCAGGAACAGTTCAGGATAACCCCCAGCCGTTTAACTCGGGCTTGGGCGGGGTCTTCGTCACGATGTGCGAAGATTCCGGCTCCGGAACTTGCGCGGCCAACACTTATTATGGCGGAAACCCCCTGACCGTGGACTTGGCGGGAGAGTGGCCGCTTAACGACGGGACTGGAACTACCGTCAAGGATATTTCGGGCAATGGAAATAACGGGACTATTTATGGTGGATACACCTGGGTTTCTGGCGTTCCGGGGCTTGAAAGCGCGGCGGTCAACCTCAACGGAACCAGCGGCGACATCAGCACTCCCTATGTTCAAAACAGCGTGACGGCTTATTCAATCTCTTTATGGGTCAATACCACCGATAGCGCCGGCAAATTGGCCCTTGTTCAAGACCGGGGATCGGGCGCGGGGCTTAGCTTGACCTTGGGAATGGGTACCGACGGCGGCGGAAACGGCGGCCCGGGTTTGCCCTTTTTTGAGTTAGACAGCAATGGGACCGATATCGGCATTGCGGCTTCGACTAAGACAATTGACGACGGGGTTTGGCACAATGTCATCGGAGTTTGGAGCGCGCCGAGCGGAACAGGGATTGCCGCCACGCAATTTACTCTCTATGTGGACGGAACCCAGGTGACGACGACGGCTGCGTCCATTGGATCTCAAAGTTCGCCTTTGACGGGTTCCGGCGGAACTCAATTCGGTTACGATGCCGCCTGGGGCACCTATTTCGCGGGAACCTTGGATGACGTTCGCATTTATACGCAAGCCCTTTCCCAGACCGACATTACCGCCTTGGCCAACAAACAGACTTCTCTCGGAGCTTCTTTTAGCTCGGCCAGTCCCTATTGGATACTGGCGACGACGACTTCTTATTCCAATGGAGTTTACGACTGGATATTTCCCGTCGCCCAAAATACGTTCTCAAATAACACGACCTACGACATTATCGTTCAATCCTCGGACACGGTCAATAATTTAGAGACCGCGGTTTCAAATGCCGTCGCCAATTCGGATCACATTGAGTTTACTTTCGCGACGCCTCCGCCGACTTCTTCAATTGTCGTTCCGCCTTCCGGAATTCCCAATTACGCGAAGGACGGCTCCCTGGGATCGAGCCAGCTTTTAACCACTTTTTCCGGAGCGGCGGCCAACGCGACCAGCGTGCAACTTTTAGTTAACGAAATTAAAAATAATTACTATTGGACCGGATCATCATGGACGGTGAACAATCCCGGCGGTTGCGGAAATTGGGTCAATTCCAGTTCTTTGACGGGTTCGGGCAGCAGCCAAGGGTGGACTTATAATTGGCCGGCGTCCAGCGATTGGATTGGCAATTCCAGCTACACCGTCACCGTCTGCGCGATTCAAAACGCGACGCTCCAAAGCGGGACCTTAGCCTCGGCGGAATTCATTATTGAGTCCACCGCTCCGACGGTCGCGGTAGATTCCCCGCCTGGAACTTCAACCAACACCTTGACCACCTTAAGCGGAACGGCGACCGAGGTTCCTCCCAGTTCCATTAGTCAAATCGCTTTTTCCGTGCAAAGAAATTTTGACGGGAAATACTGGGACGTCGACAAGGACACTTTTGATTTAACGAGTTATTCCACTTCGGCGGCCATTGTAGCCGTGACTTCAGACGGGCTTAATTTTTCATCCGCGACGGCTTTGGGAAATGCCATGTGGCAGGACGGATTTTCTTATACCATTCAAATGCACGGAACCGATTTGGCCGGAAACATCGCGACGGTCAACAGCCGCTCTTTCCTTTATGACGTGTCCTTGCCCACCGCCGGGGTTCAAGAACCCATTACCGGCGTTTACGCGAATTTGCTCAACACCTTAAACGGAACCGCCGTTGACCCCAATCCCAATCCCGGAAACGTCAACTCCGCGCCTTCCGGCATCGGCTCGGTTCAGTTTTCGCTTGAGTATTTAAACAGTGGATATTGTTATAACGGCGGGTCAAATTTTAACGCGATTTGTCCCTCTTGGAACAGCGCTTCCTTCTATCAATCCTCTGTCGGGCAGGCGACCTGGAGCTTTACCTCTGCCGGGCTTAACTCCGCGGCTTTGGACGGAAATTATTTGATCTTGGTTCGGGCGCAAGACAACGCGGGAAATCTCCAAAACGGCTTCCAGGTCGGCATCTCGTCTTTGACTTTCCGCGTGGATAAAACCGCGCCCAATATCGTCATCACCCAGCCTTTTAGCTTTTACTATCAGCCCAATGGGGTCGGCATCAACACCGGAGGGGTCGGCATTCAAGGAACGGCGGTTGACCCGATTACCAATGGGGTCGCCTCCGGGCTTTTGACCTCCGGCATCGACATTCAACTGTGGTATTTACAAGGCGGAACCAGTTATTACTGGCAGGGAAGCCCGGGGCAAGGCGCGGCCGGGTGGCTCGCCTCGCCGTCCACTTTCACCGCCAATGGAACTTCTTGGAATTCCCCATCCGCGCCCGATGCCGGAGATTATTCGGCGGTGGGGCCGCAAGAATTTTTCACCTGGGCCCAGGCCCATGACGCTTCCACCTTGGCCAATGGCCAGGTTTCTCCTTCCACCGGAAACCTAAGCGCGTTTACGCCCATTGACGCCTTTATCGTCGACGGCGTTCCGCCGGTGTCCTCCATGACGGTTCCGACCAACAACACCTTCGTCAATTCCTTGACTCAGATTTCCGGAACGGCGGAGGCCCAACTTGCCGGAATTTCAAATGTTCAGGTTCGCATTACGACTAATCCCGTGACCGGGCCGGACTGGAACGGGTCGGCCTGGACTTTTACCGGGGTTCCTATTTATAATGCGGCGAGTTTCACCGCTCAAACCGGACCTACGACTTCGACCCTGACCTGGACTTATTCGAGCTTGACCAATGCATTTCAAACCGGGACGGTCTATCATATTTTCTCAGAAGTGACCGATAATTCCGGAAACGTTCAAACAACCCCGACTGAATTTGTCATCACCTATGACACCGAACCCCCCAATCTCGCGATTTCTTTCCCGAATCAACCGCCGGCGGTGCCGCCCTATTCCAATAACTTTGAATCAACAAGAATCTCCACCTGCGTTTATGGGACGGTCTCTTCTCCCGGGACCAATCCTCCGGGCGTTTCCCAGGTCTGGATCGCGATTTCATCGGGTTCTAATGACAATGTTTGGTGGGATGATGCGACCCAGACTTTCTCACTCAATAATTCCGCCATTCAATGGTCAACCCAGGTTTATCAAAGTGGAAATGCTTGGGTCTATTGCCCTGCGGGATTTCAGCAGTCTCAAAATACATTTTCAAGCGGTATTACCTACACGGTGTTTACCTACGCCAAGGATAATGCCGGAAATACGACGAATTTTGTCTCAAACCCGACTTCCTCAAATGCCCAACAGACCCAAGCGTTCTTGTATGATTCATCGACCCCGACCGCGACGGTCAGTTTCCCGGCCAATAACACGAGCACCAACACCTGGGCCGCAATCTCGGGCAATGCGACCGACCCTTTGCCGTCTCCTTCGGGGGTGTCCCAGGTTTGGCTGGCGGTTCAATGTTTAAGCGGATCGGCGTGCCCGACAGGAGCCGCTTGGTGGGACTGGACGACGGGGGCTTTTAACACCTCTTTGTCAAACCCTTCTCCCACCGCTCCGCCGTTTAACGCCGCTTGGACCTTGGTCTATTCGACGACGGCTCAGGATCTGGGAAGTGTCGTTTGGTCGACTCCGACGCCGGCGGGAATGGCGGTGTCGTCTTCGGTTTACCAGGCGACGGCCTTGGCGATAGATCAAGCGACCAACGTCGAGCAAAACGCCTCTGTCTCCGGTGCGGGTTCGCAGTTTCGATTCGACAATCAAGCGCCTTTGGTCGCCTCGACTGAACCTGTCACCGCGTCTTATCTTAATTTGGCAAATCTCGCTTTAATTGCCGGAACCGCCAACGACGCGACGACGGGAAACTCAGGGCTTCAGTCCGTTCAGATTTTGCTTAAAGCCCAAAGCCTACAGGCCTATTGGAACGGGTCCCGGACCGGGGTTTTCTCAAGCGACTGGGACACCAGCGGGACCAAATACAATGACTGGCAGCCGGCGACCGGGCTCCTCCAATGGACGACGACCTATCCTCCGATGTCGGATGTGGATTCCATGCAATTTAGCCTTTGGGTTCGGGCCAATGACAATGCCGGAAATGTCGGCACGATGCCGTCTTCTTCCGTCGGTCTTCCGAGTGATACCCAGCTCGACAATAATCAAAACGCCAACGGATCCGCAGTCCTTGAATTTATTTACGACAATACTCCACCGATTTCACGCGCGACCTATCCTCCGGCGTATTTTAACGCGGTTCCAGCCACGATTTCAGGCACCGCGACCGACCCGGGGCTCTATCAGCCCTCGGGGGTTAATGATGTCGAAATTCTTCTTGCGCGTTCGGATGGAGATTACTGGAATATGGTTTCCCAAAGCTGGCAGAGTTCAAACCCCGGCTTTACCAATGTCAGCCGCGTGGGATTGACGAACTGGACTTTCTCCAATTTTTCGGGCGCTTTCGCCGATGGATACCAATATGCCGTCAATCCCCAGGCGACCGATAATGCGACGAACGTCGAGACCGCTTATTCTACGCATGATTTTATCGTGGACTTGTCGACCCCTGTTTCCGCCCCGGTTTGGCCGCCCAATAACGGTTTCGCCAATAATGTCAGCTCGATTACCGGAACGGCGGATGATTTCTTCTGCGACTTGAATCCGACGCTGTGTCCCTCTCCCGGGCGAGATTTCCAATCCGGAATTTCGACCATTGAAGTCGCCATTCAAGATTTAACCCAAGGAACCACTTGGTGGAATGGGACTTCCTTCGTGACTTCAGCGACCCCGATTTGGTCCACCGCGACGTTCATCGGCGCCTCTTCCGGAACCTGGGTTTACAATTTGCCTGGCGGGGCGTTGACCAATGAGCACAAATTCGCGGCTTCCGCCTACGCGACCGACAACGCCGGAAATATTGAAGAAGTGAATTTAACGACTAATACCTTTATTTTTGACACCACGCCTCCGGTCTCTATCGCCACGTCTCCGGCGGGATCTATCACTCAAGTCGCCGCTATTACTGGAACTGCCTACGCGGTCAGCCCCGACCAGCTTCAAGTCGTCGGCGTCGCGCTTCAAGAAACCAGCGGCTGCAACGGCGGAGGAACGCCGCCGCATTCCAATGATTATTGGAACGGCTCTTCCTGGCAGACGGGCCAGATTTATGTTGATTCCGGCGTCATCGGCGGCTTTGTGGCTTTATCGAGCACCTATGCTTGGGCGATGAATACCTCTCACATCGCTTTTGATAATAACGCCAATTATCAAGTGACTTCTCGTGCCTTAGACAAGGCGGGCAACCTAGAGACCGCTCATTTCACATATGACACCACTTTCTGCTTAGGGGTTCCGCCTTCCAATCCCACGATTACCCAGCCAGTGGTGGGCGGTCAATATCAGACCTTGGCTTCCGCCGTCAACACTTTTTCCGGCGGCGGGTCCAATCTTGATTCATCCAACCCCAATGGAATTGAAATTCAACTTCAGCGTTTGACCAGTCCCACCAGTTACTGGTATGACCCCAGCGAGCTTTGGTCTAATGACTCTTCTACTTATACGCCGACGTCCCCCATCAACGCCACGAGCTGGAATTATGGACTTGTGACTCCGGGGGCGCCGTATCAGATTCAAAACGCGTCTTACAGTTTGACGGTCACGGGATATAACAGCGCGAATTTGCCCGGGACTCCGGCGCAAGTCACATTCGTCATTGATAATGTTAAACCCCAGAGCTTTATCGCCACCCCCGTCGCCAACTATTGCCCGGTTTCTGGAACCAACGCCTGTTTTAACACCATGCCTTTTATTTCCGGGACTTCCATCGATCCGGGAAACGTCGCCCCGCCGTCGGTGACGCAATCCTTGGTCAATGTCCGCGTCAAAAATCTTTATAACAACGATTATTGGAATTCCCAAGCCTTTGTGGGTTCGGTCCAGGAATTTAATCCCGGAGTTTTTAGTTTTTCCGGCAGTCCGCCGACTTATTCCTGGAGCACTTCGACCTTGGCGGGATTGGGCCTTCAAGACGGCATCACCTACGAAATTTTGGCTCACGCCGCGGACTTGGCCGGAAATGACACCTTGACGGAATCCAATATGGCCAATTTCACTTTTCTTTATGACACCAGCCCGCCCACGGCGTATCTCTCCGCGCCCGAGGCCAATCAGGTTTATTTGGGAGTCACACCCATCACGGGAACCGCTTTTGACCCGGCCGGAGCCAACGGCAATCATTTGAAATCGGATTTGGCAAAAGTTGAAATTTCAATTAAATCCATTTCCGGAAACGCCTGTTGGTCTGATTCCAATAATCAATTTAATGTCGCTTGCCCGAGTTTTACCATCGTCAGCGGCACGGCTTCGTGGTCTTATAATAATCCGAATCTAAACGGGGCTTTGACTAATGACGAGCAGTACGCCGTGACCGTTCAGGCTACTGACAATGCGGGAAACGTCCAGAGCGTGTATACAGTTCCGATTTCAAGCCTGACTTTCGCTTTCGACAATGTCCCGCCTGATGTAGGGATTGTCTTGCCCCAAAATAACGCCGCCTATTCCTGCGCGACCGGAAGCCCCAATTGCTTGACCGGAGCTTCCGCCATCAACGGAACGGCCTCAAGCCCGGATGCCGCGCTTTATCCCGGAAATAACGCTCTTCAGGACGCGCAAGTGGTCATTTGGTTTATGGCGGATCCGACTAACTACGCTTTGCCGGGAGGAACGAGCTATTACTATACCGGAGTCGTCGGCTCCAACGGAACTAAATTTTCGTCTAACACCACCGAGGGGGCTTCTTGGCAAGCGGCCAATTCAACCGCGACCTGGGATTTCTTGTTTACCGGAACGGACTGGATTAATGAAGAACAGTATTTCGTCAAGGCGCGCGCGACCGACAACGCTTTAAACGCCGCGGGAGTGATCACCGGAAATACGACTTCCGTTTTTACCAATGGTCAAAACCTGATGAGCTTCATCATCCAAAATACACCGCCGGTTTCGCAGTTGATTACGCCGCCGCCGGGAAGCTATATTCAGAGCTTTACTTCAATTTCCGGAACCGCCAATGTGGGTCTTGCCGGTGGAGACACGTATTATCTTTTCATCAGCACCCAGGACTCTTCCGGAAATAACTATTACTGGACCGGGGCGAGTTGGGGGCCCGCGAACTCTTTCTTTGAATTGCCAGTTCAGGTGACGGGTTCGACCGGAACGGTGGATTGGACCTATCCCGGCTCTCCCGCTCTACCCGGTCAAAGCGCGCCGACGACTAATCAGCCCAACGGCACGGTTTTTTCTATCGCTTTTCAGGCTAAAGACAATGCCGGAAATTTAGAGACGCCGACCACTTCGCAAGTGATTTTAGACAAAACCGGTCCCGATGTCGCGATTTCAACTCCCATGGCCTCCGCGCCTGATTACGGTTCAACCAGGCTTTTGAGCGTGGTCAATGGAACCTCCTTTGAGTCTGTCGCCCCAGTGACTCAAGTCTTGGTCCAACTCAACGATATTTCCGATAGCCCATCCTTGATGTGGGACGGTTCCGCTTGGGGCGTTTACACTTCGACGTATCTCATTGTCAGTGGCACGGAGCCTTGGAGCTTTAATTCCCCAACCTGGATTAATAATAAAGAATATGTGGCTTCGGTTAAAGCCTACGACGCGGCGGGAAATTTGTCTCCGACCGGACAAACCAATCAGCAGGTGACCTTTATCTATGACGTCAACGCTCCGACGTCTACCATCGCGGTTCCGTCTCTTCCTTTTTATCCCTCAGGTCAGCCCGCCGTTCTTAATGGAGAAGCTTTTGACTGGGTGACGTATCCTTCGACCCAAACAATGTCAGGCCTTAATAATGTCCAGGTTTCCATCACTCAAAATAACGTCAACGGCTGTTCCTTGGAATATTGGAACGGAACGGCTTGGGCGCCGACTGGCGGGCCCTATTGGCGTGTGGTTTCAACCAATACCGCCAATCCCGCGACCTGGAATTATCCGCCGTCTAATCCCGCGGGAGATACGATTCCGGTTTGGGCTAACGGCTGTAATTACACAGTTCAAACGCGGGCGACGGATAATTCTCAAAATGTCGAGGCTCTGTCTCATCAGCCGATCAAGAGTTTTACCTATGACAATCAGCCGCCGACTTTCGCGATTCTAAGCCCCGCTTATTCCTACGTCCAAGGAGTCTCTTCGATCAACGGCACGGCGAACGACCCCATCAGTACCATGAATGGCGGAGAAGCGGCGGTCTATATGGCGGTTCAAAGACAAGACGGAAAATTCTGGGATGGGACCGGATTCAACATTTCCTGCACCGGTTCGGGGCTCGGCACTTGCTCGAACGGTTCAGGCGGGACGACCGATCCTTTCCTGAGCGCCGCGTTGACCTCGGTGTTTACTTCAAGCGCCAATTGGGCGCTTTCCGGCAGCACGATGACCAACCTCAGCGCTTATTTTAATACCACGGCGACTTCTCTTCAATTCTCGCTTTACGCTTCCGTCATTGACAATGCTGGAAATGTTACGCGCTCGACAACGACGGTTCCGGTCTCGGGAACCGCGGACTTCGGATTTACCGTCGATCATTTCCCGCCGGTGTCGATTACGACCTATCCCGCCGCAGCTTATTTGCAGGGAAATGTCGTCCCTGTCGCGGGAACGGCCGAAGATGATTTAAACGGCGCTGGGGTGGCTTCGGTCGGCATTGAAGCCCTTCAGGTCAATTCCGCCGGAACCACCAACTATTGGAATTTCCTTGGTTCCTGGCAGACGACCAATCCGGGATACACCAGCGTTTCCTTGATTGGCGGAGTTCCTGGCGGGACCTTGGCTTCCTGGATTGCCTCGACGAACTCTCTTCCAAGCTCGGCTTTTGAGGATGGATACCTCTACCACATCGTTTCCCAAGCGGAAGATTTATCCAATCCTCCCAATGTCCAGGTTAATTTAACGACCACCTCTTTTATCGTCGATGACGACACGCCGACGATTTCGATGATGACGCCGATACCTCCGCAGATTTATATCAGTACTTCCAATTTCGTGTTTTCCTCCGGCACCGTGGCCGATCCCTTGGTCGGCGGCGATATCCCCTCCGGGGTCGCGAACGTGTTCCTGACGGTTTATGATATTAGCTCGAACACCTGGTGGAACTCAAGCGGCTGGCAAACGGCCTCAAGCACGCAAAGCGCCACTCTCTATCAAAGCTCGTGGACCTATGCCAATTTCCCGACGGATTGGACTCAGGGATATTATCCCTCGGACGGAGATCGCTATCGAGTCAACGTCTGGGCGGTGGACCGGGCGGGAAACAATGGTTCTATCGCGTTTTCAACTTCGGTTGTCTTGACGATGGACGTGACGCCGCCCTTGGCCCAGGTCACTTCCCCGGCGGGTGGAAGTATCGCCTCAAGTCTGGATACGATTTTGGGGACCGCTCAAGATTTCCTGGTCAATAACAGTTCTTCCGGAGTTCGACTTGTGGCGCTCAGTATTTTCGACAAAGGAGGCGGCACGGGAGATCCCAACCAAGGTAAATACTGGAATCAGGCGAGCGGCGTTTGGTCGTCGAACCAGGTATGGAACCCGGCGGTTTTTACAGCACCCAATTGGACCTTTAATTCAGCCAATCTCAATTCTACGCTGACGGTTTATTCTCAATATGTTTTGACTTCCAGCGCGACCGATATCGCCGGAAATTCCCAGACAGTCATTTCTTCCGGAGTCGTGGAATATGAGCCGCCGCCCGCGGTCACCGCTATTACCTATCCCGTGAGCTTGAATTATTACAGTTCCCTTCTTACGATTCAGGGAACCGCCAACGCCAACACCGAATCAAACAATATTCAAATTGAACGCTTAGACACCGCTCAATGTTGGACGGGATCGGCGTGGGGAACTTGTCCCGCCACGCGTTCCATTAGTCCTTCATCACCGACCTGGAGCTATCCCTCGGGCTCGGACGTCATTCCGGCTTGGGTCAATAACACCAGCTACACGATTACGGAAACGGGTTTTAACACGGCAGGCATTGCCGAGAGCCCGAACCAGCAGCTTGAGTTTTTCATCGATCAATCTTCTCCGATTTCGCGCGTCAATTTTCCGGCCAATGCCTCTTATGTCAACGCCGTTCCGACTTTGTCCGGAACCGCCCAAGACGCCATCATCAACGGCATAGCCTCCGGCATTAAAAATCCCGGCGGAATCAATATTACCTTGCAGAGAACTGACAATAATGAATACTGGAATCAGGCGACCAGTACCTGGGTGGCTTCGATTACTCCCTTTACCGATACCGCGACCTACGACGCGGCGTCAACGACCTGGAGTTTTGTCGCCTCTAGCCCGACCTTGGCCTGGCAGGACGGCTTATCTTATAAACTCTCGGTTAATTCCGAAGACAACGCGCAGCCGACGGCAAACGTTGAGGCGATTAGCTCTCTTAATACCGTCAATTTTACATATGACACGACTCCGCCCGGTGTTTTAGTGCAATATCCCAATGCGGCGCGGGAATCTAATTTGGCGACTCTTTACGGAACCGCCTCGGTTCCCAGTTTTGGCGCCCTTCAAAATGTTCAAGTCGCGATTTACTCCCAGGCCAATGCCGCTTGGGCCAATCCAACCAATAGCTTGAATTTCAGTCAGACTAACGAAAGCCTGGCGTTTTTTGACGCGGCGGTGACCGGTGGCCCCACCAATTTTAACTGGACAGTCTCAAGCGGGATCCCCTGGGTTGCGGGAGACACCTATACCGTCGTCGCGCGGGCCTTAGATGAGGCGGGAAATTATTCCGTTCCTTATTCTACCTCTCCCAATTTCGTCTACGATAATTTGCCTCCGATTACCGTCGTGAATTTGCCGGCCAACGGCAGCTTCATCAATTCCTTGCCAGTCATCTCCGGAACCGCAGCCGATCAGCCGAGCGTGAACCCCAGCGTTCTCAGCGAAACCGACGTTCAGATTAAGCGCCTTGACACGGGACAGTTTTGGAGCGGTTCGGGATGGGTTTCCGCCGCCACTTTGCAATCAACCTTGGCGCAAATTGAAATCTGGCAAGACATTTATCCTTCAACCTGGAATGTGACCCCGGCCGATATGCCGACCTTGGCTAATAGCGGTCTTGTCTCCGGAACCTCCTATTACATTACGGCGCGCTCGATAGACAGCGCAAGCCCCGCCAACACCGAGGCCTTTGGGAACGCTTTTTCTTCGACCTTCACCTTTAGCACGATGACCCCGACCTCTTTTGTCGCGATTCCCAATCAGCCCTTCTACAATAATCTGACTTTTCTGTCGGGATCCGGAAGCGCCGCTTTTCCGAACGTGGCTTTATCGACGATTGCGCTTGAAGTTGAGGATACGACATCTCCGTCTTGCTATGACGCTTCCAATAATCTTTTTGATTTAAGTTGCCCCGCGTGGTTTGCGGCCCAAGGCTCGACAAATGCGTGGACGTTCACCCTGCCGTCCAACCCTTGGACCCAAGCGCATCAATACATTGTCTATTCTTCCGCGACTGATGTCGCCGGAAACGTTCAGGCTTTAGTGAGTTCTGCCACCTTTGCCTATGACATCGAGGCTCCGACCGCGGCGGTCAT
Source organism: bacterium (assembly GCA_021810245.1). Classification (GTDB taxonomy): domain Bacteria; phylum Elusimicrobiota; class Elusimicrobia; order UBA1565; family UBA9628; genus JAKAQV01. Next base: position 14,292 of record JAJZJF010000006.1, on the reverse strand, counting down.
CGTCGCCCATTATATCAACGCCTCCGTGGCATCCATTGGCGGCACGGCTTTTGACAGCCCCGCCGGGGTTTCTACGCTTCAAATCGCGGTTTCATCGAACTCCGGCGCGGCGGGTTCTTGGCTGAGCGGCAAAAATGGGACCTATACCGCGAGCGGTCCCGTTTATCTCGCGACTTCGACTTTTGTCTTTGGAAATCCCGATACTTGGAGCGAAGCGACGGCAAACCTGAATTTAATTAGTGGAGACACTTACTATATCCAAATCTTTGAAGAAGACAATGCCGGAAATTCCAGGACCCAAGATTTCCTCAACGCCTTTGTCTACGACACGGCGACGCCTTCTATCGCCATTACCCAGCCGGACAAACTTTACTACAACAACCCCATCTCCATCACGGGAACCTCGGGAGAAACTCCGCCGGGATATGTCACTGCGGTTCAGATCCGGATTTCGACCGCGTCTCAGGATTGGACCGGGACGGGTTGGACGAGTTCGACGCCTTACTGGCTGACAGTTTCAGGCAGTCTTAACTCCTGGATTTATACCTCGACTCCTCCATGGGTGAGCGGTCAGACCTATACCATCTATGCGCAGGCGACCGATGTCGCGGGCAATGTTTCGCCCGTCATCAATTATTCCTTTACCTATGATGTCAGCAATCCGGTGAGCTCAATTGTGTTTCCATCGGCCAACCGGACCGGAATTGAGGGGAATAATCTCTTGAGCGTCCAGCAATCGACGGGAAGCGCGGTGGACCCGTCGGGAAATCCGTTGACCTTGGTCCAGGTTCGAATTGAGCAAGTGTCTCCGACGCCTGCATATTTCTGGGATCCTTCCAACGGCACCTTTGACATTTTGCCGGCCAATGAAGACACGGCGTGGTTTGGAGCGGCAACTTCGGATAACTGGGCCAGCTGGTCGGTTTCCAGCGCGGCGGTTTTTTCCGCGATGAATAGCGGGGGACAATATCAATTCAGCTCCCGCGCTTTGGACGCCGCGGGAAACGTTTCAACCACCTATTCAACAATGACGACGATTTACGATATTTATCCTCCTGAGACCGGCGTAACGGATCCAGCCAACGGCATTTCTACGAATTCTTGGGTCGCGCTTGTGGGAACAGCCATTGATTTTACCAACGTCCCCGGCCCCAACAATATTAATTTGGGAACGGTTCAACGCGTTCAGGTTCAGATTGAAAGATTGGACACCAAACAGTATTGGAACACGGGCTCTTGGGTGTCGGCTTATACCCTGGACTCAGCGAACGGTCAGGTCAATGTCTATCCCAGTTCCTGGACGATTTCTCAGTCTAATTTGCCCAGTGGGGCCGATCTGCCGGCGGGAACTTCCTTCTACATAACTTCCTCGGGTTTTGATAACGCCTTCCCGGCGCCGGGCAATCAAGAAGCTTTTAATAGTCCTCGGGGCTCGACTTTTACTTACAGCAACACGCCCCCGACTACATCGATTTCTGCGCCTAATAAACCTTTTTACAATTCGTTGGCGACTCTTTCGGGAGCCTCCCAAGCCGTGTTCTCTTATATCCCCGTTTCAACGGTGGCTATTGAAATTGAAGATTCCGGAACGGGCCAATATTATGATTTAGCGACCAGCACTTTTGATTTAAGCTCTCCCAATTGGTTTGCCGCCGGCGGGACGACGACGAGCTGGAATTATTCTTTTGCCTCCCAGCCATGGGAACAGGCGCATACTTACGTCCTCTCTTCGACCGCGACCGACGTGGCCGGAAATATCGAGACCGCCATCAGCTCTTATTCGTTTACTTATGCCGTGGAAGAGCCGACGATCACGATGAACTCTTCTCAGTATATCAACGCGACTGTCACCAATCTCGCTTCCGGAGTTGGGGTGGACAGCCCGGCGGGAATTTCCGGAACTAATCTACAGATTGCGGTTTCGTCTGCGGCCGGAGCGGGCGGCTGGTGGAATGGGACAAGCTACACCGGAAGCGCGCCAAGCTATTATCCCGCGAGCTTTGTTCCCAACCCGGGAACTTCCATCTCCTGGAGCTTCTCGACATCAACTATCCTCTTGGTTAATTCCCAGATCTATCTGATTCAAAGTCAGGCCACCAACCAGGCGGGAACAGTTCGGGTTCAAAACCTTGGAAACGTGACCTATGATGATCAGCCGCCGGTGGCCGGTATTACGCTTCCGGTCAATGGAGATTATTATGACAGTCTCGGCACGATTTCAGGCACGAGCTCGGACAATGTTGGGGTCTCAACCATTGCCTTAAGCGTTGAGGACCTAACCGTGGGCGGCTGTTACAATCCCGTCAGCGGTTTTGGCGCCGCTTGCCCGGGATATTTCCCGGCTCAAGGAACCGTCGGGGCCTGGAGTTATTCCGGAATTCCCTGGTCCAATGGTCACAATTATTTAGTTGTCTCAAAGGCGACGGATTTGGCCGGAAACGTCCAAGACGTTTTTACTGTTGGAGTGAGTTCCAATTCATTTGAGTTTGACACCACGGGACCCACGACCAAGATTACCGTTCCGGCGACTTTAAACAGCGATCAAAACGCGAGTTTGACTCAGATTCAAGGGACCGCCGCCGGGGCCAATGGCGTGCCTCTTCAAACCGTCTGGGTGCGATTCTTTAACAATGGATTAGGAGATTACTGGGACAATGCGACGCAGGGTTGGGTGAGCCAAACGACTCTTCCGCCGGATCAGGCGTGGTTTCCCTCCAGCGCCACGGTTTCCAACTGGACGCAGTGGCATGCCACCTTCACCTTTGCCACTGGAACTCAATATTCTGTCGAGGCCATGGCGGAAGACCAGGCGGGAAATTATGATTTGATTACTTCAACCGTTAATTTCCTTTATGACGCCGTTGCACCGGAGAGTTTTGTCGTGGCTCCGCCGGGAGGATTTGTCAATTCCCTCTCTCAAATCAATGGAACCGCGACCGACTCTCAAGCCCTGGGACTGGGAGGCTCGGGAGTGGCTTCTATCTCTTTGGCGGTTGAAGATCTCAAAAACGGAAAGTGGTGGGACGGAGGATCAGGAGCTTTTGATGGAATAAGTCCCCAGGCTTATAATTACCTTGCAAGCTGGTGGCCGGCGGGATCTTCTTGGACCTATAACAGCTCAAACTCCGGAGGAACTCTTTTTGCCAATTTAACCAGCGCCACCTCCTATTACATTACGGCGGCGGCGACCGACAATGCCGGAAACGTAGAATCATTCTTCACCGTGGGGGGCTCGACTTTTGGGTTTGACAATGTCGCGCCGACGGCTGGGATCACCACGCCACAAACGCAATACGTCAATTCTTTTGATTTCCTGGTTGGAACTGCGACGGATGATTTCTCCGGCGTCTACAATGTCCAAACGGCGATGTATGACGAGACAGGAGGCTATTGGTTTAATGGGACTAATTTTACCGGGGCCTCTATTGACTGGGTGAATGTTTCGACAACTAATACCGGGGTTCTTTCCGCAACCTGGAACTATTCTTTCGCGACCCCGACTTCGGGCAAAAACTATATTGTCTTGGCTCGCGCGATAGACAACGCGGGAAATACGCAGAGCGTCTTTAACGTTCCCGTTTCCTCGGAAACCGTTCTATTTGATAACACTCCTCCGACAGCCTTTATTCAGTCTCCGCAAAATGGCGCGACCTATTCCTCCTTGTCTTCGGTCTCCGGAACCGCGGCTGATCCCGCGGGTCCTGGAGGCCTGGCCAGCGGAGTGGGGACGGTCAAACTTCAAATTGAGAATCTGACGGCCAGCCCGGCCCAATATTGGAACGGGACTTCTTGGGTATCAGCGTCGTCAACGGTCACCGCTTCGGGAACTAATTCATGGAGTTATGCGCTCCCCGCTTTGACGACGCAAAATCAATATCAAATCGTCGCTTTCGCCATTGACAACGCGGGGAATTTTCAAACTCCTTACTCGACCTATACGATTATCTACGACACGGTTCCGCCGGTGTCCTATGTGACGGTTCCTGGCGAGGGGCTGGGATATAACGCAACCGATATTTTTACCGCCATTACCGGCACCGCGCAATCTCCCACTCCGGGAGCGCCGATCGCGCAGCTTCAACTTTCCATCGAATATGACAAAGGCGCGGGAGCCTGGTGGAACCCGACCGCTTCTCCTGTCCAGCCGGGATGTCCGCAAGGCGATTTTAATTCCTCAACTGAAATCATGATGTCAACAGGGACCGCTCCCTTTGATCCCTGGAGCTTTAATTTCAGTTCTAACTGCTTTATCAGCGGATCTAGTTACACGATTCATACGGTTGCGACTGACGCCGCTTTGCCGACAGGCAATGTCGAAAATCCCGGGGCCTACCGCCATTTCTCGGTCAATACCCAGCCTCCGACCAGTTACATTCAGCAGCCGCCCAATGGCGGAGCCTACCAAAATCTCACTTCCATTTACGGAACGGCGACCGATCTGGTCGCGGTTTCAACCGTTGAAGTCTGCATCAAGAGTTTCGGCGCGGATCAGGTCGAGGATTCCGTTGGCTGTTCTCTCGGGGGAGATGATGAGATTTGGAATGGAACTCAGTTCCAATCCTTGATTTCAACCTGGGTTATCGCAGTCGGCACTGCCAATTGGTCCTACGCGACCTCCGGAATTTGGGGCTTAAACGGAGTTTTCCGCGTGTTAAGTAAAGCGATCGACGTTTCCGGAAATATAGAAACTCCGGGCCCGGGAAATGTCTTTGACATTGACAATCAGCCGCCGGTGGCCGCCTTCACTGTTCCCAGCAATGGGTCTTATTACAATAAACTCAACGATCTTTACGGAACGGCGACGGATTGTTTCGGTACGGGAGGAACTTGTCAGCCGGCCGACTCCGGAATTTACCCGAACGGCTCCGTTCAAATTGCTGTCAGCTCCGGCCCCAATTTCAATACCTGGTGGAATGGAACGGCCTATGCTTCGGGGCTTGCGTGGAACACGGTTTCTTTTACGGGTTCAAGTTCCGGAACCTGGAACTGGGGCGTGGGAACTCCGAGCTTGACTTCCGGAGTTCAATACCTCGCCTTGTCTCGCGGAACCGACAACGCCGGAAATGTTCAGAGCGTGTTTAGCGTGGGAGTGTCCTCAAATATTTTCGGCTTTGACGATGTTCCGCCCTTAAGCGCGATTACCTCTCCCGCGACCGAGACCTCGACTAATTCCGTTTCCTCCATTTCCGGCACGGCTTCCGATGATTATTCCGGAGTTCATCAAATGAATCTCCGAATCAGCGAGGTTTTGTCGGATGGAAACACCTATTATTGGACGGGAACCGTGACCACCCCCAATTTCTCATGGAGCTCGATGACGGTGACAAATCTCTCGCCGACTTATACTGGAGGAACGGGCCCCGGATTTAGTTCCGGAACCTGGACTTATACCGACAGCTCTCTTGCCGGGGCATGGACTTCGGGAAACCTCTACACTTTATTTGCCTACGGAGTCGACAACGCCGGAAACGTCAATGTGGCGGGATCAACGAACGTCTTCATGTATGACACGCAGACCGTTCCGCCGGTGATTATCAAGCCGGTTGCGGGCGCGTTTTACGGTCCCAATAAGCCCTTGCCCGATATTTCCGGAACGGCGACGGATATTCCCGTCAGTCCTCTGACCGGGGTCGCCGAGGTTCAGGTGCGTTTGTCAAGCGGCCCGCTCAGTAGTCAGACCTATTGGAACGGAAGCTCTTGGGTTAGCTCTGCTAATACATGGAACACGGCCACCGGGACCGCGACCTGGAGTTATCCTGAGCCCTCCGGAGTCAATGGTTGGCAAAATGCGGTCGAATATCAAGCCAATGCCCGTTTATATGATTTGGCCGGAAATCTTTCTCAAGGGGCGACCGCGGCTTTTGTTTGGGACTCCGCCCCTCCGGATGACCAACTTTTAATTCCCAGCACTTCCTCGGCCTATGTTTCCGGTCCGCTTTCAACTCTATCGGGAACCGCCATTGATCCGGGACCGCCTGGGCTCTATTCCGGGCTTCAAGCTGTTCAAGTTTCAATTGAAATTAATCCGGGTTCTGGCGGGAACTTTTGGAACGGGACGAGTTTTGCCGTCGCGGCTCAGACCTGGCTTAACGCCTCGGGGGTGACAGCGGGAGCTCAAAGCGCGAACTGGAGTTTTACGGGTTCGACTCCGACCTGGGTCAACGGAACGCAGTATGAGGTTTGCTCCCAGGCTTTGGATGAAGTCGGAAACGTCTCTCTTCAAAGTTGCGACACCTTTGTTTTTGACTCTTCCGCTCCGACGACCGATATCACGCTTCCACCCAACAATAATCCGCAAAACTCTTTGACCCAGATATCCGGAACCGCGGCGTCTGCGGAGGCCAATGTTCCCCTTCAAGCGGTTTGGGTCAGATTCTTTGATCAAAATATTACTGAATACTGGGATGAATCAGCCCACAGCTTTGACAATATCTCCGCTTCCAATGCCTGGTTTATCTCTTCGACGACCTTGTCGGGCTCTTCGGCCTGGACCACCTGGTTTGCGACATTTACCTTCTCAAATGCGACGATTTACAGCGTCAACGCCATGGCCGAAGACGCGGCGGGCAATTTTGACCTCGTGACCTCGACCCGCACTTTCCTCTATGATACCGTTCCGCCGGTCTCTAATGTCTTGTCTCCCGCCAACGGCTCCTATATCAATTCTCTCTCTCAGATTAGCGGCACTTCCTACGATCCGGGCGCGCCCTATGACTCGGGAGTGTCCTTGGTTCAAGTCGCGATTCGCGATAATCAGACTGGACAGTGGTGGGGCGGAAGTTCCTTTAACTCAAGCTCTCTATTTTCCTTTACCTTGGCCTCGACCGCGCCTTGGTCTTACAGCGGGCTAACGACCGCTCAACTGACCAGCGGAGCTTCTTATTACATTACGGCTTCCGCCACCGACAATGCCGGAAATGTGGAAGGGTTTTACAGCGCCGGCGGCTCGACGATTACCTTTAATGATGTCTCTCCCACTTCCTTTATATCCATTCCCAATCAAGGGCAGCTCAATAGTTTGGCGCAGACCAGCGGAAGCGCGGCGGCGGCTTTTTCGGATGTTCAACTCTCCACCGTTTCCTTGGCTGTGGAGGATGCGGGGACCGGGCAGTATTATGATTTAGCGACGAGCACCTTTGATTTAAATAGTCCCAATTGGTTCGCTGCGGAAGGCTCGACTAATTCCTGGTTCTATAATTTTTCGCCGCAACCCTGGGAGAATAATCACAATTACGTGATTTACTCTTCCGCGACGGATTTGGCGGGGAATGTCCAGACTTCCATTTCTTCGGCGGCGTTTTTGTTTGATATTGAAGGTCCGACGGTGACATTGCTTACTTCGGCATATGTCAACGCCTCTATTGCCGATGCCTCTGGAACGATTACGGATTCTCCGGGGTTTGTGACGAGTTTGTCGATTGCCTTGTCTTCGGCCAATGGGAATGGCGGTTGGTGGAATGGGGCGACGTTTACGTCGAATACGCCGGTTTATAGCTCGACCTCTTCATTTACGGTGGGGAGCCCGGATTTGTGGCAATGGAATAAGGCGATTTCGCCGACGAATTATTTGGTCAACAGCGTTGAGTATTTAGTGCGGGCCTTTGGAGAAGATTCCGCCAATAATCAGACGATTGCCAATATTGGAAGCTTTACTTTTGATAATGAGGCGCCGATCGCGGGAATTGTCGTTCCGTCCAGCGGAGCGTTTTACAATAGTTTGCCGACGATTTCAGGGACGGCGACCGACAATGTGGGAATTGCGACGGTGACAATCTCAATTGAGGATTTGACGACGGGGGTTTGTTACAGCACGGGGACATCTAGCTTTGCTGGAGCGTGTCCGGATTATTTCCCGGTGGGGGGAAGTTGCCAGAATGTCGTTGGAAATCCGGCGAATTGTTCCTGGAGTTATTCCAATATTGCCTGGGTTAATGAACACCAGTATTTGGTGGTCTCTCAGGGAACGGATTTAGCTCAAAACGTTCAAAATACGTTTGCCGTTGGAATTAGCTCTAATGAATTTGTCTTTGACACGACCTTGCCGACCATAGGGCTGACCAACCCCCCGGGAGCGGGATATCAACCTAATTATCGTACAAATAGCCTCACGGCGATTTCAGGGACGGCTTCTGTTGCCTCTCCCGATCAACTGTCTCTAGTCAATGTCCGTGTCCAGCAATTAACGGACACGGCTATTCAGTATTATTGGGACCCGGGAACTCGCGCTTTTGATATCGCTCCAACAAGTCCCGATTTGGCTTGGACGACCATGACGGTTTCTGGCTATTCCGCTTCTTGGAGCACCAGTCCCGCAATTTCCTGGACCAGCGGAGTTGAGTATTCAATTCAGGCGCGTGCCAAGGATCAGGCCGGCAACTTTTCTATTCCCTATGACACCTTTACCGTGGTTTATGACAATACACCGCCGCTGACGGCCGTTGCCGTCCCATCCAACAACTCCTTTATTAATAATCTTGCCGCGATATCCGGTACGATGGTCGATGAGCCGCTTGCGCCTTTGTCTTCCGGAACCGTGTCTCAAGTCAATATTGAAATCACTCGTTTGACGGATGGTTATTATTGGAACGGAACTGCTTGGCAGATAGGCTCTATCGCATTGGAATCAAGTCTGGGGCAGGTGAGCGTATATGTCTCGACCTGGACGCTTTCAAGTCTTTTGCCGACTCTTAATTCTGGCACGTCCTATTATTTGACGACCCAAGGTATTGATAACGCCAATCCTTCTGGCAACATTGAGTCTTATGCCGCGTCTCTTCCCTCAACCGTTTTCTTCGATACCACGCCGCCCAATTCTTTGATTGTCATTCCCAGTCAAGCGCAACTTAACAGCTTGCCCACGGTTTCTGGGACAGCGCTTGCCGCTTTCCCTGCCGTTGTCGGGCTCTCCACCGTTTCCTTGGCTGTGGAGGATGCGGGGACCGGGCAGTATTATGATTTAGCGACAAGCACCTTTGATTTAAATAGTCCCAATTGGTTCGCGGCGGAAGGCTCGACTAATTCCTGGTTCTATAATTTTTCGCCGCAACCCTGGGAGAATAATCACAATTACGTGATTTACTCTTCCGCGACGGATTTGGCGGGGAATGTCCAGACTTCCATTTCTTCGGCGGCGTTTTTGTTTGATATTGAAGGTCCGACGGTGACATTGCTTACTTCGGCATATGTCAACGCCTCTATTGCCGATGCCTCTGGAACGATTACGGATTCTCCGGGGTTTGTCACGAGTTTGTCGATTGCCTTGTCTTCGGCCAATGGGAATGGAGGTTGGTGGAATGGGGCGACGTTTACGTCGAATAGTCCGGTTTATAGCTCGACCTCTTCATTTACGGTGGGGAGCCCGGATTTGTGGCAATGGAATAAGGCAATTTCGCCGACGAATTATTTGGTCAACAGCGTTGAGTATTTAGTGCGGGCCTTTGGAGAAGATTCCGCCAATAATCAGACGATCGCAAATATTGGAAGTTTCACCTTCGATAATGAGGCGCCGATAGCTGGAATCATTACGCCGTCAAGCGGCGCGTTTTATAACTCGCTTGCGACGATTTCAGGAACGGCGACCGACAATGTGGGAATTGCGACGGTGACGATCTCAATTGAAGATTTGACGACGGGGGTTTGTTACAGCACGGGGACTGGAAGTTTTGGCGGGGCGTGTCCGGATTATTTCCCGGTGGGGGGAAATTGCCAGAATGTCGTTGGGAGCCCGGCGAGTTGCTCCTGGAGTTATTCCAATATTGCCTGGGTTAACGAACACCAGTATTTGGTTTTGTCCAAGGCCGAAGACCTGGCCTCCAACGTTCAAAACGTCTTTGCCGTTGGGGTGAGCTCAAACGAATTTGTTTTTGATACGACCTTGCCCTTGGTCGGGCTTTCCACTCCGCCGGCGTCAACGCCTGAGCCGCCGGGAAATTTCCGCATGAGTTCGGTGTCTCCCATTTCCGGGACGGCCTCGGTTGCGGCGCCGGATCAACTCGCTCAAGTTCAAGTGTGCGTCCAGCAATTGACCGGAGGCTTGGGAGACTTCTGGAATCCGGCGGCGGGGGCTTTTGATCAGACCAGTTGCGACTGGATGACGGCGACGACCGCTAATTCTTGGGTGAATTGGTCGACGGCGACGGCCATTCCTTGGATTAGCGGCGACCAATACGCGATTATCGCGCGCTCGGAAGATGCGGCGGGAAATTTCTCGGTTCCTTATTCAACCTATAACATCGTTTTCGACAATACCCCGCCGATTACCGCTGTCGTCTTACCGGCAAGCGGGACCTATATTAACGCCGGCGGCATCGCCCAGATTTATGGAACGATGGAGGACCAAACCCAGACCGGCGCCGACACCGGGACGGTGACGACGGTCGACATCGAAATTAATAATATCAGCAACGACACTTGTTGGAATGGGACCTCGTTTCAGGCTCCGCCTTGCCCGGTTTTAGGCGGAAACGCCATTGTCCCGGTCTATCAGTCCAGCTGGTCGCTTAATGCCGCATATGTGCCGCCGGTGGCAGATCTAATCTCTGGAGATTCTTACTATTTGACGACTTCGGGGACCGATAACGCTTATCCCGCGGGCAATGTCGAAGCCTATTCCTCTTCCATTAATTCTCAAGTCGTGGTCGACACGATACCGCCGACGGGAGTCGTCACTTCTCCAACAAACGGCGCGGTCATCGCCTCTTTGACGACCATCACCGGAACTGCCCAGGACGTGGGTCCCAACCCTTCGGGAGTGTCCAATGCCTCTCAAATCGCGGTCGCTATTGGCCAGGTGAGCCCTGGGAATGGATGCTGGAACGGCACAATCACGGGCGGGACATTTACTTTGACCGGCTGCCCAATCTTTTACCCGATCTCCAACAGCGCAATTGCCGGAACTTACTCAGCTGGCTTTTGGAATATGGGCGCGCCGCCATTGACCACAAAATACACTTACCGCGTTTGGGTTCAGGTCACCGATAACGCCGGAAACGTCGAACCCGTTTCCTCGGCGTCTTCGATGACCTTTACTTATGACACGACCGCTCCGGGAATTGCAATTACCGCGCCCCAGGGACTTCCCTCTGTGGGCGGAAACCTCAATGCTGCTGCGACCCTTGCCGGAACCGCTTCCGATCAATTTGGAATTTCATATGCCTCGGTTGCCTTCCAAGAGGCCGATACCTTGATGTATTACAGCGGGGTGACTTCCACTTTTTCATCAACGACGCCTATTTGGTTTAACGCGCCGGTGACAGGGACAGCCCCCAATTTCAGCTGGATTAGCTCGACCTGGCCCCCCATTGCCCCAACGACGGGACGCAAATACAACGTCTATGCCGAGGCCGCCAATTTATCCGGCGTTTTGACCGCTCCCGTTTCAATTACGATTGAGTGGGACACGACTCCCCCGTTGTCGGCGCCCACTTTCCCGGCAAACGTTTCATATGTCAACAATATCAGTTCTATCACCGGAACGGCCGAAGATCCCGGCGCAACTCCTTCAGGAGTCGCGGGAGTTAAGACCCAGATTGAATCTGTCAGTCAAAATTCCTGCTGGACGGGATCGGCCTTTACCGGGACCTGCGGTCCAACGGGAGTTTGGCTTAGCGGCGCCGTGTTGGGAGTCCCCGTAGGCGGAGTTTATCCCTGGACGGATACTTCCAATCTTCCGCCATCCAACAATTCCGGCGGTTTTGCCAATGGATCGCAATACATAGTGACATCGCAAGCTTTTGATTTGGCGACCAACACTCAAACGGTGACGACCCAAAACAGCTTCTATTTTGACGCGTCTTCTCCGACTGCCGTCGTTCAATTTCCACTCCAGGATAAGTATTACAATTCCGTCCCCGATATCACGGGCACAGCCCAGGATAATGCGCCGGGAGATTTTAACGTCTTATTTCCCCGCGTTCGCATTTACGATATCAGCTTGGCCGAGGCCTGGGATTCATTGGATAATAAATTTGATTTACCAGAGACCTCCACTTCCGCGTGGAATGTCGCCAATTCTTCTTCTTCGACTGGAGCGCCCTTTAATTGGGCTTTTAATACCTCCGTTATTAATTGGCAGCCCAGAGACTGGGCGACGGGATCGGGATATCGCATAGACGTTTGGGTTTTAGACGATGCCGGAAACTATACCGTTACCTCGACGACCTTTGGGTTCACCAATGTTCCACCCAGTTCCTTGGTGACCTTCCCATCTCCTAATGGTATATGGTTCGATTCGATGACGATTATTAACGGCACCGCCTTGGATAATTACGCTCCGATTACGAATGTCTCGCTTGAGATGTGGTACTCCACCAATGGAGTCACCAATTATTGGGAGACGGTTTTGCCGCATTGGACAACGACCCCCGGGTTTGTTCCGCTCAATGTGACGGGCGCCGAGGGTTCGGCGATTCCCTGGAGTTATACGGGCGTTGATTTTAACGATCCCACTTCAAATAATTTCTCTTGGCATGGCGGCGGGGGAAATCTGCCTCCTGATGGAATGACCTTTAATTTAATTACTCAGGCCGTTGACGCCGCCGGAAACGTCCAGACCCTGTATTCGACCGCGACCTTTAATTTCGACAATGTTCCGCCGACTTCGGGTCTTCAAAACCCGCCGCCTAACTCCGCTCAAAATTCCATTGGGGAACTCATCGGAACCGCGGCTGACGACGCCAGCGGAGTTAAATCCGATGTCATTTCAATTTATCAAAATGAGACAGCGAACTATTTTAATGGGACGGGATTTAACTCCGCAAGTCAAATGTGGATTACTCCGAGTCTCTATATCTCTTCTTGGACCTATCTCAATGGCAGCCTCTCTTTTGTCAATGGCGATCATTACATTTTCTATTCTTCCGCGACCGATGTCGCGACCAATGTTCAAACGGCGGTGAGCGCTTCTGAAGTTCTCTTTGACACCGTGCCGCCGACCTCAAATGTCATTTCTCCTTCTAACGGCGCGACCGACGCCCAGGATGAGATTATTTCCGGCGGCGCTTCCGATCCGGGCTTTACCAGTGGGATTGCGGGAACAGGATCTGGAGTCTATCCCGGAGCTTCGCCCACGTGGCAGAAAGGCGCGATTCAGGTCGCTATCTTTTTAGATACCGCGCCCTACGCCGAGACCTCCGGCCCCGTTGCCTATCCTGGCTGGGACTCAACCGGATATTGGTGGAATGGCTCGACCTGGGTTGCGGCGGGATCAGTCACGACCCCGCCTGTTTGGGTCAACGCCAACTACGGCTCTGATGGATTGGGGGATTGGACCTATACTGGCCTTGTCTGTCCGAGCCCTAATACCAACAATGTTCCCTGTTGGCAGGACGGTCAACAGTATTACACCTGGTCGCGCTCAATTGACAATGCGGGCAATGTCGAAAACGTGATTAATAACGGGCCGCTATTTTTCATCGCGGCTCCTGCGGTCGGTTTTAACGTGACGATTAGCTCGAACCCTTCGGTTGCCGGTTCCAACGGATCTGAAATTAGCATGACGGTTGAAGCCATTGACGCCAACGGCAACCGCGCGAGCGGATATCAGGGAAATGTGAGCTTCTATATTGACGGGGTTCCCGGTGGCCCTGAAGTGATGGGCGACAATGGTAATTACGCTCATGATCTCGCCTACGGGCTTCCTTCGGCCTATACCTTTACCTCAGGCGTGGGGGGCGACAACGGTATTCACACATTTACCGATGTTTTAATCCGTAAAGCGGGAAATAGGCAATTGCGGGTAGAGCAGTCTAACAATTCCTCTATCTTTGGAGTTTTGCCGATCACGGTGCAGCCAGCGAGTCCGTATCAAGTTCAAGTCATCGCCGATTATCCCAGCGGACAAACCCCGGCGCCGGGAACATCGAACGGAGTGAGCGGTTCGCCCTCTTCATTTACGGACGGGACTCCCGTTCCGTTCTTGGTTCAAGTCACCGATCAATTCTGGAACTTGACCGTTTCAAGTTCGGTGACTGTTAATTTGTTGAGTTCAGATCCCAATGATTATTGCGAGAACTCAAGCGCTCCCTTGGTTTTCACCGGTTCAACGACGGTTAACCATATCTTTGTTACGGCGGGAAATCAAACCTTGGCGGCTTCGGGCGCGGGGGTCTATCCTAATTCCGATAATCCTTCGACGCCGGTTCCCATCGTGGGTCAGCCGGCCAGCCGTCTTTTGGCGGTCTTGCCGGGAGAGACTCTCAATCAAGGAAAAGTTTGCGCTCAGCCGTTTGGAAAAACGGGGACGCCGAGTCCCATGGAAGCGGGGCTTCAGTTTGGATCCACTGTTTATGGAGT
>JAJZJF010000061.1 GCA_021810245.1 bacterium | reverse complement strand
GTTTTGGCATTGACCAGATAGACCAATTCCGGCATAATCCGCAATGATTCTTCTCCCGAAGCGCTATTTTCTTGCGTAAAGGCTCTCATCTGGCGAATCCAAAGCCCATAAGGCTTTCCTTCTTTTCTCAATTCTTTACGCAAGATTTTCATTAATTTGGCCTGCGAATATCCATGTTTGGATTCTAAAAAGAGATTACTTGGCATCGCGCGAGGATACGAGCCCACATCGGCCCGCGCATGTCCATTAGAGCGCGGAAAGCCGATGACCGGATAGCGAGACAAAAGGAAATTTTTTAAGCGCCCCTTATCAACCAACAAAACCTCCTGCGCTTTGACCCCTTCCGAATCATATGAGTAAGAACCCACCAAGGGCGTTTTATTAAAAAATTTCTCCAAAGGATTATCGATTAAAGTGAGGTCTCTGGAAAAAACGATTTTCCCGACTTTCCCTCTAAAGATTTGAGCGCCGGAAGGGTTGCGCTCGGCTTCGCCGGAGAAATTAAGCCCTAAAGACAAAACAATGGCGGAAGTGACCGAAGGGTCAATTAAGGCTGGCGCGTTAAAAGGCGAGGTTGAAGAAGCGACAAGAAGAGAATCCATTTCTGAAATCATCTGTTGCGCCTGTGCTTTAATGAGAGGCTCGGAGTCTAAAGCGGCGCTTGACAAGGAGACGAAATTACGCGCGACATAGAGTTTCATCCCATCTTTTGAAATTGCCGCGATATGTAATTGAGTATGGAAGACATCCAAAAATGAATGAATCCGAGTGCCCTCCGAATTATAAAAACGCGAAAGAGTTCGCCGGCGCTCGATAGAGACATTTCCTTGAATTAAAGACGGCTTTTGAGCAAAAACCTGGCTCAGATTGCGGCAAAGATCTCTCATTTTTCGATAAGAAACGGATCCCTTCGTCAGAAGAGGAAAGGCCGGCGTAAAAACAACGGGGCTTTCATGGGATAAATCATCGGTATCGTATTCCCTCTTGCCATTTCGGACCCGTAGAGCTTCTTTTCGCAAAAATTGGGCCGCGGCGGATTTGTAAGAATCATCAAGCCCTAGCCAAAGATCGTGTTTTAGAGCGAATGAATTATCATCCAGAGATATCCACGAGCCGAGGATTCCGAGAGGACTCGGGTTTCGGTGATTGTCTAAAGCGTAACTGCCCACGCGAAGATCGGAAAAAAGAGAGCGCCCGCGCCAATGTTCAGACCAGTTAAGCGCTCCCATGTCGCACTCGGAATCCCAATTGTCGACATCCGACACATCGATAGAAATAAAATAGGGAAGGGGATATCCCGGCTCGCGCAAATGAGTCATGGCCTTGGCGATTTCAGAGGAAACGACAACACCAACCATGGAGTTTTGAGCGAAAGTTCGTCCAGGGAAAATCAGAAACCAAATCCAGAATAATTTTCTCATGCCTCTTTCCTTTGAAATAGCGAGTTTAAAGCGTAGGCGGCTTGGGGAATTAATCCAACCATCAAGGTCGTATGATAGCGCATCACCGCCCAATAAAGCCCGTAAACGATAGACATAATGAGCGGGAACAGAATCAAAAATCCAATGGGATAATGATCCCGCCAGGCCAAAAGCGTCCCCCAAAGCCCCAAAAGCATAATTCCGCCTCCCGAAAAAAGCCCGATCAGAGAAAGAGATGAAAGTCCAAAAAATGAGTGGGGATATTTCCATCCCGGATTTGGATAAGGCCGCCACAGTTTAATGACTTTATGAAAAAACGCGCCCAAAAAAACCAGCGGATGATGAATGAGAATCTCAAGGCAGGCGCGATAGAAAATCGGCTCGGCCTGAGCCAATGTCAAATGTTGAGCATTCACCGACAAGATGACAGGGTCTTTCCCAGACGATAATGGCGCCTCTAGGGGCACCTCTGGATGCGAATAGTTATAAAGGAGAGACAAATACATAACAGATCCGCCCATGCTCGCTCCTGCGACCCATCTCTTTAGTATTCGCTCGTTGCGGTACATCCAAATACCTTCTAAAATAAAAGCGCAGAGAAGAAAAACCCCAATCGTGCGAGCCCAATATTTGGGTTTAATCTTAAAAGCGGCCAGTATTGCAAAAGCCCCCCCCATTGGAATAAAAGGCGACCGCGTAAGACAAAGAAGTCCAAAAACCGTTCCCATCCCAGCATAAGCCCACGAGTTTTGTGGAACTAAATATTTTTGCCACAAAAGAATCCAAATCAAGCTTAAAAGGATGATTAAAGGTTCGCGAAACATCGTCGCGGAAAAATAAATCCATTCCGGGAAAAAAACCGCAAGGATAAGCGCATAAAGGGCCACCCGCTCGCTTTGGAACACAGAAAGAGTAACTCCATACATCATCCAACACCCTAAAACTCCGATTAAAACATTAAGCCCAATACCCACAACGGGCGAAAGCCCAAAAAAGAAATGAGCCGCCGCCAATAAAACGGGATAAAAAGGCTCGCGAGAAGTTTCAAGATGACCCGGTGTCAATGAAAGTTCCCCGCGCTCAAGCAAGGCCAATCCAAGCCGATTATATCCATCCGGATCAAGCGCCGTCACTTGCTGGACTTCAGTTTTGTATTCATTAAAAGTATGGACATATGCATAAAATGCGTAGGCGCTTCTTAAGATGAGGGCAATGAGAAGAAAGAAAGCGATTTTGATAGAACTTGGCGCTATCTTTTTCTCGCGCATATTTCCATGGAGTCCCGCGTGTCGATATAAACCAGCTTATTTTCAAGGCCTAAAATTTTGATGAGACCGCCCGCCGTTACAAAGACGGATTTAGGATAATTCTTAAGGCGGCTGAGCCAATAAGAGTAGGTAAAAATGCGGCCAAAGGATTTGATCGTCAATATTTCAAAACCGCTTTCAATAAGCATCTGCATCATTGTTTGTCTTGAGAAATAGTAAATATGGGCCGGACGAAGCCCCCACCAATAGCCGCGCATAATCTTAGCCGAAAGGCTTCCAATATCAGGAGTCAGAAGATAAAGTATTCCCCCCGGCTTTAAAAACCTGCGGCTTAAAGCCAGGGCCGCTTTTGGATCCAAAAGGTGTTCGATGACATCAGACATAGCAAGCACATCAAAAGTTCTCCCTTCGATGCTGCTTGGATTTTCTAGCGACTCCGGATAACACTCAACCTTAAATCTTCTTTTGGCCTCCTCAGTCGCCCAACGAGAAGGTTCAAGCCCCGTCACCTCAAAGTCCGTTCTGGCCGCGTTAAGAAAATAACCCACAGAAGATCCAACCTCAAGCAAACTTCCAGAGGAAACAAAACGTTTAATGGTGTTGAGACTGAGGTGCGCATTGATTGAACGGCTTGAACTTTCCAAAAGATAGCTCTCATCCACGCAGTTTCCATAACCGGCAAGAATAAGCGAAGCGGCGGGACGAGGATTGGTATAGCGTAAACCGCATTTTAAGCAATAGACAATGCGGCCATAATTGCGGAACTCATCGGTGGTCGCGGCAAAAGCTCCCGTTTCCCCGTCATGCACAGTCAGATAAGGCCGCTCATAAAGAACAGCGCTTTCTTTAGACCCGCACAAATTGCAAGGCGTCTCTTCTAAATTCAAGGAAGATGATCCCATATCACTTTTTCTTAGACAAGGGAGAGGGCAAAATGGGTGGCCTTAAGCGGTTTTCTGGAAGGCGCTCCAACTCCACTTCCGAGACTAAGACGCTGGGCGCGATTTGATCCACTGGCACCCAACCTGACTCCGCCCCGCAAAAATAAGGATTAGAAAGAGTCTCATCGTTTGACGCTGCTAAGATACGGTTTAAAACGACCAAGGGAGTCACGACGATTTTAACGCCTCTGACCAAGGTCTCTTTGCCGTTTTTTGCCGAAATACGGTAAACGAGGCGAGGCCGTAATTGCAGTGTTTGAGCCTGACTTCTGTCGCTTGGGTTATCCCCGCCGTAAGCGCCCACAAGGATAAACCCGTAGGGTTTATCCTCTGAGCGGAGCAGTTTCAGCAATTTATTTTTAAGCGCGGCAGGCGTTAGGGGATTTTTGACTTCAATCATTAAATTGGCCATGCGTCCTAAAGGGCGCAAGTCGGAAGAAGATCTTCCATGACCGTTTGAGTGCGAAAAACCCTTGAGCGGCCAGCGCGACATGAGAAAATTCTTTAAAATACCGTTTTGAACCAGGACCACTCTCTGGGCGGGCACGCCCTCATCATCAATTTCATAATGTCCATGGAGGGGAACCCCTTTAAAAAAACTCAAGGTCGGATCATCAATGACGGAAATAAAACTAGGAATAATTTTTTTACCGACCATCCCCCTAAATATTTGACCCTGCTGAGGATCTCTTTGCCTTTCTCCCTCAAGCTTATGTCCCAACGCTTCATGAAACAAAACCCCGGTCATCTCCGGATCTAAAATAGCGGGGGCGGCAATAGGAGTCTGTAAAGGCGCAGCTCTCAATTCTTTAAGCTCGCGCGCGAGATTTTTAATTGAGCGAGCCAAAGCTTTTCTTGAAGGGACATTCCGCGCATCTTTAAAGACCCATTCGCGATAATCGCTGACACGCAAACCATCCTTAGCCCTAGAGTTAATTTCGACGCTGAGGGAATCAGGCAAATTCCCATAGGGCGTCGCTATTTTCGTGCCTTCGCTCGTTAAGAGATACCTGCGCGCCCAGCCTAAATGGAGAGTCACAACGCCATGATAGATATAAGGATAAGACCGCAATAAAGCGCTTATATCTTTCACCAAAGAACGCGCCCATGCTTCGTTAAAATCGGGAGGATTCTGGGGTTCATAGGATTGCGTGGCCGGCTCCACGGTGAAATCCGGCAAATTCTCTTTTCTAAATTCTGTCACCCGTTTCGCTTTTTTCTCCAAATAGCCGGCGACCGCGTCTTTATAAGCCTTGTCCGTTAAAATCCACAAATTTTCGCGCAACTCCTTGCCGGTTTTAGGAGCTTCGGCGCTCCAACCCCGATATTGAATTGAGGTATTATCCAGGTCCTTATTGCCATAACGGACTTCGGCAAAAAGGGTTTGCGATTGGTATTTGTTTTCCGAAAGAACCCCTCCAAATGAGGCGGAAATATAAATTCCACGGCTTAATATCATCCGGTAGGCAATAAAATAAGGCGGGTTAAAATCGCCTTCTTTTAAATCTTTAAGCGAACGAGACATCTCATGCTCCATCGGAGAAAAAATAGCCTCTTCCGTGGTTGGAAAAGTCGCCGCTTGAAGTTTAAAAGCCAAAAGAGATTCGCTGACGATCAACAACAAAAGAAGAAATTTATGTTTATTTCTTCTGGATGATATCATAGCCGGAAGCGTGAGGAACGGTTTCTGAAGGATTTTGGATTAAGGGCTTGCCTTTGGGATTTTTTAGTCTCTGCTCAACGGCGGCTATGTTATGTTGAGCTTGGGTAAAATTGGGATCAAATTGCAGGGCTTGTTGATAGGCCTCTTTAGCGTGTTCAAAATCATTAAGCATAAAATAGGCGTTTCCAAGGCTGGTATAAACCTCGGCTCCTTCCGCATGCTTGTCTGGATCAGGATGGCGATGAACCGGATAGGGAATTCCCGGGACATGAACATAGGTCTGATAGCTCAAAATCGTTTTGCGCAAAAAAGGTTTGACAATCAAAGAAGGGTCGACGGCGCACTTATCGGCCAAAATATATTCTTGATAAGCTTTGACCGCATCCGCATAGCGGTGTTCCATCATATAGACTTGGCCGATTCTCAAGAAATTAGGACCGAATACCGGATCGATTGTTTTGTAAAGCTTAAAGCGGGTCAAGGCGCGATTAAAATACATCAGAGCGTCCTCGGGATGTCCATGATCTATTGCCCACTGAGCGCGCTTGAGATGTAAAACCCCGACTTGATAATGCATCTGGACGTAATTGGGAGAAAGCTTGCGCACCTCGTTATAAGCGTCTAAGGCACGCTCATAATCATCCCGCGGAACATTATTCTTATCTCCCCAAGAGGGATTATAAGTTTTATTCATATCAAAGCGATCGTTAAAGACGTTCCCCATAAAATAGAGGGCCATCGCGAAATTAGGATCGAGGCGATGCACCGTTTGGTATTCAGATAAAGCCTTATCCCAATCATGCTCTTTTGAAAAATAGATCGCGATATTGTGGTGGATATCGGCTTTAAAGTATCCCCAAAAAGTATAGAGGATCGGCAAAACCGATAGGACCAACGCGCCGATAAAGGGATTCTCGGACATGAGAATGAGCCGGAAGAAAACAAACCCAAGTCCAAAAACGCAAGCCAACAAGGTTCCCCAAGACAGCCACCACTGAAGAATTTCTCCCCCCATCGTCAAATGATCAATGGGGCCTTGAAGCGCGCTAAATTGGGTCAAAATTAAAAAGGCAATATAAAAAAGTCCGCCCCACGCCGCCAGCCGAACAGGCCAGATTAGAAATTCAGAGAGAGTTTTCCAAAAAGACTCTGGAGAGTCTTCAGCCGGCTTCATGTTTTTTTCCTGAATTAGATGAGATTCATAAAGACCTTTCCCGCGGGAGAGATTGACAATCATTCCAGGCAAAAGCCCCAAGTAAACCCCAGAAGAAACAAAACGCAGGCTGACGTCGAAAAAGTTATGACACAACATGCCGATAAACGCGACCATATATCCCAAAAGATCATAAACCCTCGGCGGAATTTTTTTGTCTTTTGAAGAGTTTTCAAGCATCTGGCCTAAGGACTTAAAACCGACCACCAAGGTGCTGATAATCAGCCATAAAAATACGCCAAACCCCAAAATTCCGTTGTCAAACATCTCTTCTAAATACTCGTCTTCTGAGTGGTCGGTTTCGGTATTATGCTTGGCCTCAATATGGAAAATAGGAGGGCGCCGAAAGGCAGGGTAAACTGGAGGAAAACTTCCAATGCCGGTCCCGATAAACGGTTGAGTCATGATCATTTCCCAAGTTGCCTCCCAGGTAAACAAGCGAAAATTGACGGAGGCCAGGCGCGTGGTAAAATCTTTGGTAAAAATATAGGAAAAAGGCAACAAAACCGCGATCGCCCCCCCGATTAAATACTTTCGATAGGGAAGGATAATCTCTTTAAAATAAATAAAGGCAATCACGCAAAAGACGATAATGACAATTCCAAAGCCAACCCAGGCGCCCTTGGTTCCCGTAAAATAGAGATCAACCAAGAGCATGAGCATCAAAGGAATCAAGGACATTCGGCGTTGTTTGAGATAACGCAACAACAAAACAGGAAAGATAATGACTAAAAAGTCCGCGAAAAAATTGGGATTTCCATAAGTTGAGAAAACGCGGTCGCCAAAGGCCATGCGCCAGATAAAAGGGTCAATGCCGTGTCCGACTCCGGGAGGAAAGAAATGGGTATCTATCACTTGAAGAAAGCCGTAGCCGACTGCCACCCAAGCCGTCCAAATCAATATTTTCGTCAAACGTTCTGAGGCTTCGGCGTCAAATTCATAAATGACAATCAGAGCCACCGACATAAAGAAAAAATGCCGTATAAAAAAATCCACGCTCGCCATCCGATAAGGCGCATGAATAAACGAGAGAATGCCAACCAAAAGATAAGCTAAAAACGGAGATAAGCAGACGAGATCCTCGCGGCTTAGAGCGGCCCCCCCCGCTTCAATTAAACGACTTAGCCACAAGGTTAAAAGGGCTAAACCTCCCATCTGCATAATCGTAATCTTAACTTGAGCGGAATCATAAGTCCTCAAGTAAAAAAGAGATGAGATTAAGAAGTAAAGAAGCGGAAGCCACCAAATAATGGTCTTATGAAGAAAGGTCTGAATTTCCAGAGACTTCTTAAGCGCGGCGACCTTGTCTTTAACTATAGCAGGCATCAAGAAATCCTAGCAAAAAGGCAGGTAAATATCGTTAGATATCCTAGACTCCCATGGGAAAAAAGAAAATTTTTGTCACCGGATCCTCGGGTCTGATTGGTTCTGAGGTGTGCGTTTATTTTGGGGAACGCGGCTTTGAGGTGCACGGGCTTGACAACAATCAGCGAGCAGTTTTCTTTGGTCCAGCCGGCGACACAAGATGGAATCAGAAGAGGTTATCCGAGACCATCTCCGGTTTTACCCATCATGAACTCGACATCCGCGACCGCGAGGGCGTGTTAAAGCTCATGTCCGAGATTCGGCCCGATGTGATTGTTCACACCGCGGCCCAGCCATCTCATGACCGCGCCGCCGCTATCCCCTTTGACGATTTTGACACCAACGCCGTGGGAACTCTCAATATGCTTGAAGCGGCGCGCCGGGCTTGTCCAGAATCTCCCTTTATCCATCTGTCCACCAACAAGGTCTATGGCGATCTGCCCAACACCATCAAGCTTAAAGAGCTCAAAACTCGTTGGGATTATGACGATCCGCAATATGAAAACGGAATTCCCGAAACTTTTTCAATCGATCAGTCAAAGCATTCCCTTTTCGGAGCCTCCAAAGTCGCGGGAGACGTCATGGTGCAGGAATATGGCCGCTATTTTTCGATGCCGACCTGCTGTCTGCGCGGGGGTTGCCTGACCGGCCCCAATCACTCCGGGGTTGAACTCCACGGGTTTTTAAGCTATCTCATCAAATGTAATCTCGAAGGCCGAGAATACAAGGTCTATGGTTATAAAGGAAAACAGGTGAGAGACAATATTCATTCCGAGGACGTCGCGGCCTTTATCCATGAATTTTCAAAATCACCAAGATGCGGCGAGGTTTATAATCTCGGCGGCGGCAAGAAAAACGCCTGTTCTATTTTAGAGGCCTTTGAAAAAGCCCAAGTCCTAAGCGGGCAGAAGCAGAAATACGTTTATGTGGATGAAAACCGCATCGGCGATCACATTTGTTATTACAGCGATTTAAGCAAGATGAAGCGCCACTATCCCAATTGGGACATCACGAAATCCTTAGATGACATCTTTAAGGAAATAGTCGCGGCGTGGAAAAAGCGCTTAATATCCGCATGAAGCTTCTCATTACGGGGGCGTGCGGTTTTGTGGGAAGTTCTCTCATTAAAGCTTGGTCGGAATCGGGCTCTCGGCACCAGATCATAGGTCTAGACAATTTCATACGTCCGGGAAGCGAGAGTAACCGGGAGACTCTTAAGAATCTGGGCGTCAAACTTTTCCACGGCGATATCCGCCTGGCTTCAGACTTTGAGACCTTGCCCGAGGTCGACTGGGTTATTGACGCCGCGGCTAACCCCAGCGTCTTGGCGGGCATAGACGGAAAAACCAGCAGTCGGCAACTCATTGAGCACAATTTAATGGGCACGCTTAATCTACTTGAATTTTGCAAAATAAGACAAGCGGGATTTGTTTTGCCCAGCACAAGCCGCGTTTATTCCATAGCGCCCTTGGCCGCCCTTCCGGTCAAGGCTCAAGACTTGTCGTTTCAACTTGATGAAAGCGCTTCCTTGCCGATAGGCGCGAGCGCCAAAGGCATTGATGAGTCTTTTTCAACCGCGCCGCCCTTGTCTTTATACGGGGCCAGCAAGTTTTCATCGGAAGTCTTGGCCTTGGAATACTCGCAATCTTTCGGCTTTCCCGTTTGGATCGACCGCTGCGGGGTCATGGCCGGGGCCGGGCAATTTGGTCATGCCGAGCAGGGAATATTTTCTTATTGGATTCACTCCTGGCGGGAAAAGCGGCCCTTGCGCTATATCGGCTTTGGCGGCAAGGGTTTTCAAGTTCGAGATTGTCTTCATCCAAGAGATTTGGCGATTCTTTTAGATAAGCAGATGAATTCCTCAACGCCTGGCGGGCAACGCATTTTTAACGTCTCGGGCGGTTTGCCCAACAGCATGTCTTTGGCGCAATTGTCCGATTGGTGCCGCAACCATTTTGGGCAACATGAAGTCGCGGCCGAGCAACACGAGCGGCCTTTCGACATTCCCTGGCTGGTTTTGGACTCGTCGCTTGCTCAAAAAACCTGGAATTGGAAGCCTAGCCTTGCGATCGAAGATATTTTAACAGAAATCGCCGATTTCGCCGAAAGAAACCCGCATTGGTCTCAAACCTGCCAATAAGCCTTTAAGATTTTTGATCTTTTAATTGAAATATCCTTATTGCCGTATTGATGTAATAGTTTGGATCCATAGAGAATGGCCCCAGAGAAAATGGCTTAAAAGCCGCGGCTAAATGATAATTTTTTTTCACAAACGCGCGCGTTTTAGGATCGGAATATCCTTCTTGATCTAAAACGATATATTCAGGAAAGCGTTTTAGAAAATCAGGATGTTCAAAAACGACTAATCGGTATTGATCGTAGCGAACAAGCGGAGTGGAATAGGGCTGCGGATAACGGGACAATCCAATACTTTGCCCCGGTTTTATATTTTTTTCAATCCACAAGGCCGATTGATATCGAGTGGAATTATCGCCATCATTTAAATCTAGATTCTTGACATAGACAAAACAAATCAGGAAATTAAAGAACAAAACAATCGGAAGAAAAAGGCGCTTCAAGAGAGAGGGGACGCGCTCTGAAACGAAAAACTCAGCGGCCATAAGAGAGAACAGACCCAAAAAAGGATAAAAAAATCGGACGCTGGCCGAGCTATTTAAAAATCCCCAAACAAACATAAGAAGAAACCAAAGCAATAAAAGACCGCCCATGGAAATAACGGCAAAGAAACGCTTTTTGGACTCCGATTTTAAATCTAAGACAAATCCAGAAAACGCCGCTACGGTTAAAGCATAGCCCGAGGCCTCAGGAAAATAGGAAGTTAAAAACAAAAAAGTCGAATGAAGCGAAAAACCGGCTTTATGGCGCGGATAGACCAACAATTCCCAGACGTAGTAACCTGGATCGATGAAGAGGTAGGGATTCGACAAGGCAAATACTAAAAATGAAAGAAATATTCCTTGGCACGCGGGACGAAAAAGTTTTTGAGAGCCCCCCAGCCAAAGCCAAACAATCAGAGGTAGAAATCCAAAATAAAAAAAAGATAGATTGCTTCCGGCGGCAAGCCCCGCAAAGACCCCGCAAAAACGCAAAGCCCTCGCTGACTCCGCTTCTAAGGCCAGTACCGCCGCGTCCACGCTGAGAAGCGCCCAAAATGCGGCGTAGGGATGAGGCTTTAAAACGTGGGAATTGGCAATGATGGCCGGAGACAATACAAAAAAAAGGGCAGCCAAAGAACCCATCCGCTCGCCGGAAAGCCTTCTCCCAATATCAAAAATGACTATCAATGTCGCCAGCGTCGAAAAAAACATCAACGCTCTGCCGGCGATATAAAAACGCGCCATCTGCGATGGGTTAAGCAAGTAAAAAGACAAAGAGCGGCTTAAATGGATCCATTTCAAATGGGCTAAGAGCTCAAGCAAAATTCCGCAGGAGTAGACGAAAAAACCTCCATACTGAATGTAAATCGGTTTAAGTTTTAAATGAGCGGGATCCATTTGAGCCA
>JAJZJF010000060.1 GCA_021810245.1 bacterium | reverse complement strand
CGGAGACAATATCGACATTGATGTTGAACTCATCTGTCCTATCGCTCTTGAAAAGGGACTTCGCTTTGCGGTCAGAGAAGGCGGCCACACCGTCGGAGCCGGAGTCGTCGGCGATATCATCGCTTGATGGCGAAAATTCAGAAGAGAGGGAGCCATGACCAAGATTCAGCGAGGAAATGGTTAACCAGATTCTTTAAGAGAGGAAACCATGGGCGATAGAATTATTACGGTTCTTGCGTGTTCAACCTGCAAGGATAAGAATTACATCTTTCAACGCGGCAAAAAAAAGGATTACAAGATTGAAGTTAACAAGTTTTGCCGCAAATGCGGAAAGCTAACCGCGCACAAGGAGTCCAAGCAATAGCGAACTTGGGGGTGTCGGTTAATTGGCTAAACCATTGGTCTCCAAAACCAAGACTCCAGGTTCAAGTCCTGGCGCCCCCGCACGGATATAAATTATGAATAAAGCGATGGAATTTGTGCAGGAAGCTTATTCGGAGTTAAAAAAATCTTCTTGGTTAACTCGCAAGCAGGCTTTTGAGTCGACACGGGTGGTTATTATTTTAGTCGCTCTCTTTTCCCTTTACGTGGCAGGGATCGATTTTGTTTTATCGGTTATCTTAGGAGCTGTATTAGGAGGCAGGTAATGACGCAAACACAATCTGCGACGCGCGGCTGGTATGTTCTTCACACTCAAACGGGGCATGAAGAAAAAGTAATGCGGCTTCTTCAGAGCAAAATCGAAGCGGAAAAGCTTCAAGACAAGATTTTTAAGCTTCTAGTTCCGATGGAAGACGTCGTTGAGATTAAAAAGAATAAAAAGAAAGTCTCAAAGAGAAAATTTTTTCCCGGATATATCCTCATCGACATGCAAGTCGATGAAATTACCTACTGGACGGTCAAGGGCATTCCCGGGGTGGCCGGATTTTTGGGAGAGCCGCACCCCACCCCGCTTCCAGAGGAAGAGGTTCTTTCGATTCAGAGTCTGACCGATTCGACCAGCGCGGAAAACCCGCGTCCGGCAATTCAATTTGAAAAGGGAGAAAATATCCGCATCATCGAAGGCCCCTTTAGGCATTTCGTTGGAGTTGTCGAGGAAATTAACGAGCCCAAAGCCAAGATTAAGGCCATGGTGACAATCTTTGGTCGCCCGACGCCGGTTGAACTTGATTTTTTGCAAGTTGAAAAAGTGTAAGGACACAATAACAAGAGGAATAATAGAATGGCTAAAAAAGTAAAAACCCAGGTAAAACTTCAAATTCCGGCCGGAGGAGCGACCCCCGCGCCGCCTGTTGGCCCCGCGCTAGGACAACACGGCGTCAACATCATGGATTTCTGCAAACAGTTTAACGAGCGCACGAAATCAGCGGAATCTGGAATGACCATTCCAGTGGTCTTAACCGTTTACGAAGACCGCTCCTTTACCTTCATCACGAAAATGCCGCCAATTTCTTCTTTGATTAAACGCGCGGCCGGCCTGGCTAAAGCCTCGGGCGAGCCCAACCGCAACAAAGTGGGAAAAATCACCGTCAAGCAAGCCGAAGAAATTGCGACTAAAAAGATGCCGGATCTAAATACCAAGGACCTAGAAAGCGCCGTTGAGATGGTCAAAGGAACCGCGCGCTCAATGGGAATTGAAATTACAGGATAAAAACATGGGAAAAAGAATAGTAGCAGCGACAAAAGAAGTTGAAGCCGGAAAACTCTATACCTTGGAAGAGGCGACAGCCCTTTCTAAGAAATGCGCGACGGCGAAATTTGACGAGACTATCGAGCTTCATCTGCGTTTGGGTGTCGACCCTAAACAAGCCGACCAACAGGTTCGCGGCACGGTCGTTTTGCCGCATGGACTTGGAAAAGCCAAAAAGGTCGCGGTTGTCGCCAGAGGAGAAAAGCAGAAAGAGGCTTCCGCCGCCGGAGCGGATATTGTCGGTGGAGATGATTTGATCGATCAGATCTCAAAAGGTTTCTTGGAATTTGACGTTTTGGTCGCGACTCCCGACATGATGAAGGACCTTTCAAAACTCGGAAAAGTTCTCGGCCCTCGGGGACTTATGCCCAATCCCAAAAGCGGAACAGTGGCCATTGAATTGGGAAAAGCCGTCAAAGAGCTTAAAGCCGGACGGGTTGAGTATAAGGTTGATGATTATGGCATCATCCATGTTCCAGTGGGGAAAGCCTCTTTTGAAGCTCAAAAAATCATCGGAAACGCCAAGGCCGTTCTGGAAGCGGTTATCAAGGCAAAACCCTCGTCTTCCAAAGGGACTTATATGATGAGCGTCACTCTCTCATCCAGCATGGGCCCCGGAATTTCCGTCGATCCAAATCAGAAATTCTAGTCAAGATAGGGACAGCCCCCAATTACGAATGAGGGACTGTCCCTATCTCTTTAACCCGCGCCCGTGGTGAAACGGATATCACGACAGCCTCCGAAGCTGTAAGTAGAGGTTCAATTCCTCTCGGGCGCACCATCAAAGAAAATTCGCTACTTGAGATAAGCCTTAAAAAGATTCTCCAGGGAGTCCACGCTTTTCTTTGAGAAATGCTGAAAAAGAGACGCCAAGGTGTCGAGCATGACCACGGCGTTGG
This sequence comes from bacterium, assembly GCA_021810245.1. Taxonomy (GTDB): domain Bacteria; phylum Elusimicrobiota; class Elusimicrobia; order UBA1565; family UBA9628; genus JAKAQV01. The sequence continues at coordinate 8,911 of JAJZJF010000060.1, read as the reverse complement.
TTAAGGATTCCTGTTTGACGGCTTGTCTTAAGCGGTTGCTAAACCCGACATTGACTTTCTTAATATCCTCATAAAAATGGACTAGCTCTTTGAGTTCCCAATCCGGAGTCAGCCCCTTCTGCATCCGGTAATATTGGGCGGTCAAATACATCGTCAAGACTCGGTAAATTGTCTCCGGGCCCGATGAAAAGGGGAGATGATGCCGCACCATTGGACGAAGTTTTTGGGTGACGGGGCATCCGCTGGTCGCCATATAGATTCCCAAAAGAGAAAAAAGCCCTTGCTGGGCGGGCACCTTTTTATAATAATTGCGCGCGGGGCTTTCCACGATTACCTCAGCTGGTTCAATGGACATCACCTCGGCAAAAGAATGCGTAAGCCCGACAATCGAAGCTGCGGTGGGGCAAAAGGGAATTGAGTCTTGGCTTAGCGGGCAGTTTTCGCATTTTGAGACCTCAAGCCGCGCCCATTCGGGAAGAGGAGCGGGAATCGTATTTTGAATATTCAAAGACTCTTCATCGAGTTTAATTTCAAAAACCTTCTCCGGCCCTTTCTCGAATTTAAAACGGTATCGATAGTTAATCATGATAATTTCCTCAATTTAGAAGAAAATGGTTTTTCCAGATACGGCGAAATCTTATTTAAGGCTCCATTGATTTTTTTGAGATTAATTCCAGTCTTTCCGCCCGACGCCTCAAAGGCAAAAGCTAAATCCTCAAGAGAGACATTGCCGGAAGCTCCCGGCGCGTAAGGACATCCGCCAATTCCTCCAGAGGAGGCGTCAAAGAGGGAAACCCCATATTCCTCCCACGCGGCCAAGGCGTTGGCCACCGCCATCCCATAGGTATCGTGAAAATGAAGCGCTATTTTCTTTAAAGGAATTTTTTTTAAACAGAGATCCAAAAGCCTTCTGACATCGTTTGGGGACGCGCGGCCAATAGTGTCTCCAATGGAAATTTCATCGACGCCTAAATCTAACAGATCCAAACAAACCTTAAGCGCCGCCTCCGGCTTGATTTTTCCCTCATAGGGGCAAAAAAAGGCGGTTGAGACATATCCCCTCAGAGGGAGTTTTAAGGCTTTCGCCTTTGAAGCGACCGGTAAAAAGCGCTGGATAGATTCCTTGATCGTCGCGTTGATGTTTTTTTGATTAAAAGTTTCTGAGGCCGCGGTAAACACCGCGATTTTGTCGACCCGGGCTTTTAAAGCCTCTTCCAAGCCCCGTTCGTTGGGAACCAAGGCCGAATAGACGACGCCTTTTTTACGCTTGATTTTTTGAAAGACCGCGAATGAATCAGCCATGGCCGGAACCGCTTTGGGAGAAACAAAAGCGCCGGCTTCTATTTCTAAAAGGCCCGTTTCAGACAAGGCTTCGATAAAGGCGACTTTCGCCCGGGTGGGAACGCGGCTATTTTGGCTTTGAAGCCCGTCTCTGGGCGCCATTTCAATGAGCTCAATACCGCTCTTCGCTACGCCCATGACGGCGACCTTTTTTCAAGAAATGCCGACAAGCCCTCCTTGGCTTCTTCTGATGACCGAGCCTTAACCAAGGTGTCAATAGAGAGTTTTTCCCGCTGGGTTCTTGAAAGATCTGACAAGCGCCGCAAATAAGATTTTGCGAGACGATTGGCCTTGGGGCCGTTGAGAAGAATTTGCTTAATTAATTGCGACAGACGCTCTTCTATTTTCCCGGAGGCCCCAATTTCGTGAACCAGGCCGATTTCCTTGGCGAAAGCCGCGCCGAAAACCTCTCCGGTAAGATACAGGCGCCGAGCCTGGGACAAGCCGATTTTAGGCAAAACAAAAGAGGAAATCACCGAGGGTAAAATTCCAAGGCGGCATTCCGAAAAGCGCATTTTTGAATTTTCATCGGCTAAAACAATGTCGGAGGCGGCGATGAGACCCAAACCTCCGCCATAAATCCCGCCATGAACGCGGGCGATGACCGGAACGGGGCACTCATCAATGGCTTTGAGGGCTTTGAGCAAGCGCTGGGCGTCTTTTCGATTTTTAGCCGGAGGATAATCGGCCGCTCGGCGCATCCAGCGAATATCGGCCCCCGCGCAAAAATCCGGGCCATTTCCTCTTAAGACAATCACGCGGGCGTTTTTTAGAAGCGGGGATTTGAGGAAAAATTCCGTCAACTCAAGGAGAGTGACTTCATCCAAGGCGTTTCGCGCTTCCGGGCGATTGAGAACGACTTCAACCACAGAAAAAGGGACAGCAGAAAAAGGGACAGTCCCTTTTTCGCCAGATGTAGAAATTTTCAGCATTTTTCTTCAAACCTCATCTTTTCTTCCTCGGGAAAAAAGGGACTGTCCCTTTTTATTTACATCCTAAAAACGGGATATTTGGGATCCTCAATGGGAGCGCGCTCAACCGCCGAAAGACAAAATCCTAAAATCTCGCGCGTTTTTGCGGGTTCGATAATTCCGTCATCCCAAAGCCGGGCGGTTCCGTAATAGGGATTTCCCTCAAGCTCATATTGTTTGCGCACCGGAGCCGCGATCTGTTCCGCTTCCTCTTCCGACAACTCCTTGTTTTCGCGCCGCAATTGCTCTCTTTTGACGATCGTCATCACCGTGGACGCCTGCTCCGCTCCCATAACGGAAACGCGGGCGTTGGGCCAAGTAAATAGAAAACGCGGATTATAGGCCCTTCCGCACATCGCGTAATTTCCCGCGCCGTTGGAAGCCCCGACAATCACCGTAATTTTCGGAACATTGGCGGTCGCGACCGCTTGAACGAGTTTGGCTCCGTGCTTAATAATTCCGGCCTGCTCATAATCTTTTCCGACCATAAACCCCGGGATGTTTTGCAAAAACAAAATCGGAATTTTCCTCTGGCAGCACAATTCAATAAAATGCGCGCCCTTGAGAGCCGATTCCGAAAATAAAATGCCTTGATTGCCCAAGATTCCCACGGGATGCCCCATGATTTTAGCGAAGCCGCAAACCAAGGTCTGACCATAATACTGCTTGAACTGTTGAAAGCGGCTGCCGTCAACCAAGCGAGAGACGATATCGACGACATTGCACGGGCGCCTTAAATCCCGGTGGACGATTTCATAGAGCTCTTCCGGAGAATATTGAGGGTCGGGTCCGGCGGGAGCGCGGTAAAGAGGAGTGTTTAAGTTTTCAATTAAAGAACGGCAGATTTCAATTGCGTGCTCATCATTATCGGCTAAATGGTCGGTCACCCCAGAAACCCGGCTGTGCATCTCGCCGCCTCCGAGTTCTTCTGCCGTCGATTCTTCCCCGGTCGCCGCTTTGACCAAGGGCGGCCCGCCTAAATAAATGGTCCCTTGGTTTCGGACGATGATCGCTTCATCAGACATCGCCGGAACGTAGGCGCCCCCGGCGGTGCACATTCCCATGACGATGGAAATCTGGGGTATTCCCAAGGAAGACAAAACGGCTTGATTGTAAAAAATCCGCCCAAAATGTTCTTTGTCTGGAAAGACCTCGGCTTGTTTGGGAAGGAAAACTCCGCCGGAGTCCACAAGATAGACGCAGGGCAGGCGGTTTTGAAGCGCGATTTCCTGGGCGCGCAAATGCTTCTTGATGGTTTCGGCGAAATAAGTTCCGCCCTTAACCGTCGCGTCGTTAGCCGCGATCACGCAAAGCCGCCCGCTGATGACTCCCATTCCCGTGATGATGCCGGCCGCGGGAACTTCGTTATCATAAAGCCCGAAAGCGGCCAGGGGGGAAAACTCGAGAAAATAAGAGCCGGGATCGATGAGGCGTTCGACACGCTCTCTGGCGGTCAATTTCCCGCGCTTTTTGTGGAGACTTACCGCCTTTTCGGATCCGCCTTTTTTCGCCGCTTCAAGGCGACTTCTCAGTTCCGCCATCAAATTCTGATGATACAGGCGGTTTTCTTCCGCATCAGAGCGTATTTGTGTCTCCATTTCACCTAATCCTACCAAAAAAAAAAGGGGACAGTCCCTTTTTTTCGCTATAATGGCTTAAATGGGATCTATGGAATTTCTCCAAAAAATGCCGAAAACGGAACTGCATCTGCATTTGGAGGGAACTATTTCGCCTGAAACTCTTTGGAAGATGGCGCAAAAAAACCACGTCTCTCTTCCCGTCTCGACTCTCAAAGAGCTCCGCGCGCTTTATGAATTTGAGTCTTTCGACAAGTTCGTCTCTCTTTGGCAAGCGATGTGCCGTTGTTTTAGGACCGAAGCCGATTACGCGGAAATGGTGGAAGGATTTGCCAAGGACTGCCGGCGCCAAAATATCCGCTACGCCGAACTTCATTTTACGCCCTTTAACCACGAAAAATTCGCGATCGGCGGAAAACGCGCGCTCAAAGTCGTGACAAAAAAACTGGAGGCCTTGGAAAAAGCGGGCGGCCCCATCGTTCGCCTCATTACCGATATTCCAGCCGAGGCCGGAGAAAAAGCGGGGGAGTATACGGCGAGACTCCTAGAAGAAGAAAAAAATCCCTTAATTGTCGCGATAGGTCTTGGCGGCCCCGAAGCGGGATTTCCGCGCAGGAAATTCGCGCCCTACTACGAGCGCGCTCGCAAAGCGGGATACTTCTGCGTGGCTCACGCTGGCGAAACGGAGGGATATCGCCATGTCCAGGAAGCGATTATTGATTTAAAAGCCGTTCGCATTCAACACGGTGTGCGCGCCGCGGAAAGCGAGCAAACTCTGAACCTGTTAAAAGAGCGAAACATCTGCTGCGATGTGGCTTTGAGTAGCAATCTCTGTTTAAAAGTCGTCAAAAAAATGACGGAGCATCCCATCCAGAAACTTTTGGCGGCCAAAATTCCCCTGACCCTCAACACCGATGATCCGCCGTTTTTTAACACCGACTTGGTTCAGGAATACGAACTCGCCCACCGGAAAATAGGCTTGGATTTGAGCCAACTCTGGGAGATCAATTTAAACGGGCTACGATACGCTCTCTGCGAAGTCGCCGTTCGCCGGCGCCTGATGCTCGAATTCGAGAAAAAGGCGCCGGCCGCTCAAACAAATTATACGACACCCACCCTTTAGTATAGCAGACCACCGCGTTTTTTGAGGGGAGAAAATTTCGCCAAGATTTCGCGCGGATGAAACAAATATTTCGCGCGGATTAGCCATAATATTCTCAATGAGTAGTATAAAGAAGAAAGAAAAGGAAAGAACCAAAGGAAAGTCCGGAGATAATAATGAATTCCCTTTGTTTTTTCATGCGATATCTTGTTCCTGGATTTACGGCGCGCTTCTGGTTATTTTTGGATTTTGCCTTTACTATTCAACGCTCCATTATCCTTTTGTCTATGATGACGATTCATTTATTGTACTCAATCCCGCCATCCGCAGTTTAAAAAATCCCTTTGTTTTTTTAAATCCAAAGACCCTCGCCTCTCAAACTGATCTCGCTCACGATAATTATCGCCCACTGGTAAGCTTTTCTTATGCCGTTAATTATTATTTTGGGAAACTCCATCCCTTCGGCTATCGCCTCTTCGACATTCTTTTGCATATCATCAACTGTCTTTTAGTATTTACATTGACGCTTCGGATATTAAGGCAATTTAAGTCAAAAAATTCGGAACTCGGAGCTTTTGCTGCCGCGTCCGTTTTCCTAGCCCATCCTGTCCAAGTTGAGACGGTCGTCTGGGTAAGCCAGCGCTCTAATATCATGGCTTTTTTCTTTTCAATATTAGCCCTCTATATCCATTTACGCAAAGGAAGGACGAATTTCTCCTCGCTGGCGTTGTTTGTTCTCGCGCTTTTGTGTAAGGAAGAAGCGGTTGTTATGCCAATTTTCTTATATTTTTGGTTGTCCAGTGAATCGTGGATTTCCAAGAAAAAAATAAGCACCGCCTCCTTAACTAAAAAAATCTTGCCGCCCGTTTCCAACCCAATCAAAAACGCCGCTCCATATGTCGCTTTAGTTTTTGCCTTTGTTGGAATCAGATTTTTTCTCTTAGGCCGTCTGAGCCAGACTCAATACTGGGCAGGCTCTTTTTATTTGCAGATGCTGACAATGACGAAAGCTTTCTCTACATATTTTCGATTGATGATTTGGCCGAATCCGCTTAGCCTAGAATATCTCTTCCCCGTCGCTCATTCTCTCTTAGAGCCGGCAGTCGTGTTTTCGAGCATCCTCATCTTAGGCGTTTTAGCTGGGGCGTTTTTCCTTCGCCGAAGAAATCCGCTCATACCCCTTGGAGTTTTTATATTCTTTACTGGACTTGGTCCAGTGTCAAACATCATTCCGATTAAGGCCGTGATGGCAGAAAGATTTCTCTATTTTTCGGTCATGGGTTTCGGAATCATCGCGGCGAGTTTGGCGAGCTTTCTGGCTTCCCTTGGCTTAGGCGTCGCTATTTGTGTTCCACTGGCGCTATATGGGGCGTTAACCATCGAGAGGAGTCATGATTGGAAAAACGCGAAAACCCTGATATTGGCGACTTTGAGGACATGCCCTCAGAGCGCCCGGATGCATTACGGCCTTGGTCGCCAATATGCCCATGATAAAAAATTTAGAAAAGCGGCTAGAGAATTTCAGATTGCGCTTAATATTGACCCTAGCTATCATGACGCTTCGCAAGACCTGGGGAAAATTGCGCTGCAAAACGGTGATAACAGGAAGGCTATCGCTGAATACAGAAAAACCCTTCAGGTACGGGTTGACGCGGCGGATGCGCTGGCTGGAATGGGCGCTGCTTACTTGCAGATGGGGAAACCTGATAAAGCCGTTAAAATCTTTAAGTCTGCCTATGCAGCTTCTATCAAGAAGCGTTCTGATGGAGCGAATGTATCGAGCCTTGAAATTCTAAGCAATTTAGCGGTGGCATATGGTAATTCCGGGCATCTAAAAAAAGCGATTTCACTGTATAAATATTTGCTTTCCCAAAATCCGCGTATGGAGAAAGCCAAGCATAATCTCCAACTCTACGAAGAATCTCTGTCGCGGCGGAGGCAGGAAAAAGCGTTTTCCATCCTAGATTATCTGGAGCGGTTTTCCAGAGTCGCTTCTCGGTTGAATGAGGGGATGTGGACGCGATATAAACTTGCGAGGATGAGAATTGAGGGAAGAGATGTCTCAGGGTTTGAGACGACGCAGGAAGACCTCACCTTTGGCCGACGTCAAAAAAATCCATATTTTTTCCTTTCCAAACGCTACGGAACGATGGTTCTAGGCACGGGAGCCAGCTCCAATGTTTTTGTTAAAACGATGGGATCTAGACTTGTTCCCGGCTTTCGAGAAAAGGGAATTGTCATCTATTCCGGAGCCTATTCCGGCGCAGATTCTGTCTACGTGGCGCAAGACCAAGGAATGGAGAGCTTATATTTCATACATGCTCCTCTCAAAAAGCCTCTGTCTTGGAGTGTTTCAGGGAGTTCAAAGATCTCTTCGTTTATTTTATCCGGTGGAAATCTTGAAGCCGTTGACCGAAGGGAGAAACCTCTCTTCCAACTCTCGCCGCCAAAAATTTTTGACAGCGGCGGCAAAACTATTCCTGGGAAATATATGCTCAAAAAAATGGGAGCTTCTTATCTCCTGACTCTCCAATTTAACGACTCCGGCCTTCGTTATCCTCTAGTCATAGACCCGACCTGGACCTCCTCGAATCTCAGTCTTTTGAATACAGCTCGCTATGATCATACAGCTACCCTCTTGCCCAATGGAGAGGTCCTTGTCGCTGGAGGCTTCGGAACGGGAGGCTCTGGGCCTGTCGCGATAGCAAGCGCTGAACTCTACAATCCACAAACCAATACTTGGACGACGACTGGATCCATGACGACAACTCGAGCTGAGCACACGGCCACCTTGCTTCCCAATGGAACAGTTCTTGTGACCGGTGGAGAGGATGCCTCCGCGACGGGTCTTTCTACGGCGGAAATTTATAATCCAGCAACGGGAATTTGGTCAACCACGGGCTCCATGAGCACTGCTCGGCAACATCACACGGCCACTCTTCTACAAAACGGCAAGGTTCTCGTTGCAGGCGGCAGTGTCAGCGGATCAACATTCTTATCTAGCGCTGAAATCTATGACCCCGCTTCCGGAACATGGAGTACAACGCCAAATATGAACTATATCCATGACCGTGCAGTTGCCGTCCTTCTACCTAACGGCAATGTTTTGGTCGCCACTGGACTCACGAGCGCTCATGGTTCACAAACCACGGGAGCTGAAATCTATAATCCATCGGCCAATACTTGGACAACGACTGGATCAATGTTGACATCGCTGGAATACGCGGAGGCGACGCTTTTGCCAAACGGGCAAGTTCTTCTTGAGGGCGGCGATCATGGAACAGGGACAATTCAGTCCGCCGCCTATTTGTATAACCCCACGACGGGTAGTTGGGCGACCACGGGCTCTATGACTACGCCCCGATATGCCCACGCTTCCACGCTTCTTCCCAATGGGAAAGTGTTAGTGACGGGCGGAATAAACAACAGCAATGTCTATCTTTCCAGCGATGAAATGTATGATCCATCCGCCGGAACCTGGAGCACCGTTGCCCCCATGACATTCGCGTTTGCCGAGCACACCGCCACGCTTCTTCCCGATGGGAATGTCTTATTGGCGGGAGGAGGTACCGCCGCTGGTCCTTCTGTCTCTTCGAGTAGTATTTATATTCCAATCTCCGGAACCTGGAATACGACAGGATCGATGAGCACGACGCGGGAAAACCAGACTGCGACCCTTTTGCCCAATGGAGAGGTTCTTGCCGCCGGAGGTTCTAACGGCACGTCCGCTCTTTCCAGCGCAGAGATATACAATCCGTCGGCCGGAACCTGGAGCACGACAGGAGCGATGAGTACCACGCGAGAAAACCAGACCGCGACCCTTTTGCCCAATGGAGAGATTCTTGCCGCCGGAGGTTCTAACGGCACGTCCGCTCTTTCCAGCGCAGAGATATACAATCCGTCGGCCGGAACCTGGAATA
>JAJZJF010000059.1 GCA_021810245.1 bacterium | reverse complement strand
GCAAACTGTATCCCATTGCTTATGAGTGGAAAAGGCTTTTGCATTTGGCGGGCCTTGTCTTTTTAATTCTCGTTTTTGCCCATGGGATGGGGCTTGGGGTGGGGGAAGGCCATCTGGCCCTGAGATTATCGCTATTGGCTTTGTTTCCCGCCGCGCTTTATTTAACGGGATTTTTTAACGAAGAAGAAAAGACCGCGCTTAGAAAATCTCTTTGTCCTTGGTAAGTCAGGCGTCACTGGAACCCTATCGAAACTCATCGTTCCAGAGCCGCTTGAGAAATAGGCGCCACGGAAGAATCTCGATATTGCCGACAACGCGCCTGTCCGATTCACGGCTGACGCAAAGCAGGCGGCGAATCTTCCCCTCTTCCGAGATTGCGCGAAGCCCCTTGAGGTCTTGCGGCGACACATTGCGCGCCGCCTTGACCTCGATAGCGGTCTTTCCGGAAAGGATAAAGTCCACTTCAAACCCGGATTTGGACCGCCAGTAATGCAGGGCCTCGCCTTGTCCTTTCAAATGGTAGTCCGCATAAGACTTCAGTTCATGAAAAATGAAGTTTTCAAAAGCGCTTCCAAATTCTGGAGAATTCTCCCGCAGCGGCCCAGCGCCGCCAATTGCGCGCGCAACGCCTGCGTCGAAAAAATAAAATTTATGGACTTGAACGGGCTTGCGCTTAACCGTTTCCTGCCAGGCTGGGAGCTCATAGGCCAAAAGGGTGTCCTTTAATATCTCGAAGTATTCGTGAATCGTTGTTCGGGCCACCTGGGCGTTGTTAGAGATATTGGTAAAATTGATCTGCTGTCCGTTGCAAAGAGCGGCGACCTCAAGAAAGCGGCTAAAAGCCGGAACGTTCCGGGTCAGGCCTTCTGCCATAATCTCCTCCCGGAGGTAGGTTCCAACATAATCGGAGAGGTCGGCTTCGGGCTCGGTAGAAAAATAAATGGGCGGAAGCAATCCAAATTGAAGAGCGCGCGGAAGATCCAAATTTTCGATCTCCGCCGAAACGAAGGGATGTATCGTCGCCATATGGGCGCGGCCTCCAAGCAGGTTCGCGCCGCCGCGCTTTAATTTCCGGGCGCTTGATCCGGTCAACAGAAAACGAGCGCCGCGCTCTTCGATTAAAAGCTGAACTTCATCGAGAAGCGCCGGCAATTTTTGGATTTCGTCAATAACGATGAGCTTATCGGCCGGGGTCAATTCCTCTCTCAGGCGCGCGGGCCGGCGGCTGAACCTCAGAAAAACATCGTTATCGAGCAGATTGTAGATTCGCGCGCCTTTGAGCGCATGCCGAATCAGGGAGGATTTCCCCGTCTGTCGGGGTCCCAAGAGAAATACCGATTTGCGCTCAAGGTTTTTGACCGGATCCCAGAGGCGGGGAAGATATTGAAGTGTCTTCATTGTCGTCATTTATTATGATATATGACGAATCTGTTGTCAATATTTTATTTGAATTTTGCGCGCGACTTAGCTTTATCTCAGCGTCAAACCTTGGGCAAAGCGGGTTTTAGGTTTCAGTTGCGGGTCCTGATCGCGGTCATCTAAATGCGCGGCGTCTTCGACCTTGGGGGCGAGATAGGAGTAAAGGGAATCAATCGTCACGTGTTTTTTAGAATCCAGGGCCTTGCCGTTTAAACCCTTAAGCAGATAATAGGTGAAGGTTCCGTGTTTTTTGTCTTTGAGAACTCCCGAGGTTTGATCGGATTTTGAGGCGGTCAGAACGATCAGTTTCCCGTTTTGAGGGATAACGCCTTCTTTGACGCGATTGACCAAGGGCCGGGTGCCCGAGGCAATGACGGAACGCCCGCCCGCTCCTGAAAAGCAGGAGTCCAATGCCACGATGACATGCCGGGCTTTGAGTTTTCCAAGATTCGCGTAGAGGCGGCTGAGTGGGTAGGCCGTGTCCGACAGGTCCGCGGGGTCGCCGCTAAAGGGCAAGAGATAGGCATCTCCGGTTGACGGGTCGGGAGCCCCGTGTCCCGAGAAATAAAAATAGACGCGGGAATCGGATTTTACGTTTTTAGGCAGCCAGCGCTCAATGTTTTTGACCAGTTCGCTTCTTCCCGCCCGCTCATCTGAGAGATAAACGATATGCCGCGCGGGGACTCCCAGGGCGAGCAAATGCGCGCGAAAGGCCTTGGCGTCCTCATCTGCGAATTCCGCCGCGGGCAAATCCTGGGCATATTTTTCGACCCCGACGACGACCGCGAAGTCATCGGGATGTCCGCGCCCGCGATAATCCGGCGTGTTGACGGAAATAGGCGCGGAAATAGGGACTGTCCCTTGCGGACTATCCCTATTTCCGCCGGAACCCAGACCTTCGTTGACAGCCTGGACCCCGGCTTTCGCCGGGGTGACGCTAACGCCGGAATTCCCAGGATGCACGCGGGCGTATTGCGAGAAAGTTCCAATTGCACCATGTTCAATAAGTATCCTCGCTATTTTATTTTGATTTGGAGAACCACAACTTACGTAATCCAAAGGATAGAAGTTAGGAAATGTTAGAGAAATAGGGCACATTATAATTCCAATCCCTGGTAAGCCAATAAACGGTGCGAGGGTGCAGAGAGGATTATTGCACCTCTCAGGCCAAAGTGTAAAAATTTTTCCTTTTTCATTTGGATCTGAGCCTGAATCTAAGAGGGCATGTATTTTTTGAGCGTTGCGCTGACGGATTGCATTGAGTAAAGGGGTTGTTGCACAACCATAAGTAATTAGCAATACAATTCCTAGGGCCAAGGTTACCAGATGTAATTTCTTTTTTTCTATTAGCATTTTGTGGGTTTGGTAATTGCTATGTGTTATGGTTTTTGGATTGTCCCTCCCCTTTAGCTTCTAATTCCACCCAGAAGCCGTCATGCCGCCGGATATGCCGCCGGCAGCAGTTCCGGTTGCGGCTATGGTTGGAGTGTATAATGCGGACGCAATAGAAGTCTGACCTTCTAGACTAAAATTTGAGAAAGCACTATCGAGGGTTTCATCGGCATTGCTAACAGCAAATTGTGCTGTTGCCGGTATAGAGCCAGCTTGGAATACATCATAACCTCCCCACATGATCAGGCCTCCAACGGCCATATCCATGAGACCCAACAGAAATTGGCCTTGAGTCATGAGATAGAGTCCGATCGAAGAAACGGCGGCTCCGAGAGCTCCGGCAATGAGTCCAATAGCATGAGCGGCGGCGAGGCCCCATCCAGGAGGCCATCCAAAGTAAAGCATTGCCGCCTCTGTCAGAAGAAGAGCTGATGCCGTCATGGCGAGTATACCAGCAAAATTAGCTAGGCTTCCCCACTTTGTCACATTGGTCCCGCCGCCGTTGCCACCGGGGATGCAGCCGGGGCAATAATTGGGGTTGCCGTATCCGCCACCGCCGCCCCCGGAGGAGGGTTGACCGCTGCCGTTGGGATTAGTGGACGGATTGGCATCGGCGGCGCCCAAGAGCCCGGTGCCGGAACCGATGCCCTGGGGAGAACCCATGGTCGCGGGCTGTCCAATGGGGCTGTCAAATTGGGCCCCGGAATTGTAAGCCGCACCCGCGCCATTGGAATTTGCCGCCGCGTTTCCGTAGGCCGCGGCGTTTCTGGCCTGGCTAAAGGCGTGCCCCACGCCGCCAAAGCCGGCGCCGTGGGCCATGCCCATCGAGGGCGCCGTTTGGGCCATGGCCATGGGCTTAGGCTTTTGCAAAAAGGACGCGGGCTTCATCGCCTTAAAGGGCATGCCGACGCCCCCGGAAAGCCCGGGGCCGCCGCCTGAAAGAGACGGCATGCCGCCGCTTAGTTGTCCAATTTTCGAGTCAAAGGGGCTGCCGCCGTTTCCACCCTTGGCGGCTTTGGCGGCTTGGGTTAAAGCCGACATGTCGGGAATCGCGGGAGAAGATGGCTGGGCCGGAGGCGGAGAAGCCGCGGCCTGGGCGGGTGCGGCAGGCGGCGCCTGCATTTCGGGAAGACCCGTTCGCACCATGTTTAAGGAACTGTATCCTTGATTATCGCTTGGGAGATTTTGCGGAGAAGCCGCGGGCTGGGCCGGCTGAGCTTGCGGGGCGGGCCTTGGCGCAAAAACCTTGGGGGAAGCGATTGGAATGATGGGGCGGCGGTTGAAGGCTTGCTTTGCCGAATAAACCCCAAAACCGGCGATGCCGAGCATAAGCCCCATGAAAATCTTGGCCCCGAAGGGAAGGGCTGCCCGCGCGGCGGCGCCCGCGGCAGGAGAAGCCCCGGCCGATAAGACTGATGAGGCCGTGCGGGCGCGAACGAGACTTCCGGCTTCTTCCGCGGCCTTGGACCCAAAGCCGAAAAGCCCGCCGCCCTTCTTTTTTTTCTTGCGGCTATTGCCTACCTTTGAAATCTTCAGTCCCGGTATCGGAGCGGTTGAAATAATCGTTGCCATATTCTAAGTTTAACCCCAGCCCCCAAATTTGTCAAGGCGTCCGGCGCTTTTTTACCATTTTTTTACTTTTGGCTTGGTTATGACTTAAAAATTTAATAATTTGTGTTTATATAGATGTCTATGGAATCAAAATTGAGGCTTTGGATTTTGCCGCTGGTCTTTCTGTCTTGGCCAGCCTGGGCGAGTAATCCCCACCGTCCCCGCAGCCTGTATCAAAGGGCTGATGAGATGTATTTAGACGCCCATTTTAGCAAAGCCCTTGTTTACGCCAAAGAGACCATCAAAGCCGATCCCAATTGGCTGCGTTCGCGGGGGCTTGAGGCTTCCATCGAAGAGCGCTTGGGGAATATAGAAGAGGCAGTCAAGGATGCCAATTGGATATTCGCTCATCACTCGACCCCTTTTTCCCAGATGCGAACGGGAGAGCTTTTGGCTTCCGGAATCTCATTTGAAATCCGGGGCGAGGGAAATCTAGCCCTAGAGGCTTACGCCGAGATGCTCAGCCGCGGAATTAAAACCCCCGAGGTCTTGGCCGGAAGATCCTTGGCCTATCAATCCCTGGGAAAATACCAGGAGGCTTTTAGCGATATCAACGACGCGATTCAAATCGAGGCGGAACCGTCGCCCCTCTACCTTTATCAGCGGGCCTTTATTTTATATAAGGAAAAAAAATTAGGCGCCTCTTTGAAGGATCTTATTGGGGTCATGAAAAAAAGCCAATCGGATGTCGAGGCGTATATCCTTTTAGGAAATATTTTGTTTGAAAAGGGCGATTCAGAACGGGCGGAAGAGGCTTACGAAAAGGCCTTGAAGCTCAATCCCGACGATGATCGCCCGTATTTAGCGCTGTCTCGTCTTGAGTTCGCCGCCAAACAAAGCACCGCCGCTTACGAAAATTTGGACCGCGCCGTCCAAGAAGCGGGCGGGGATGAAAAGCCTTATTTAGAGAGGGCCAAGGCCTATTTCGCTTCTGGAAAAAAATCGAAGGCGGAAAAAGATTATCGCGAGGCCCTGGGTCTTTATTGGCTTTCCCCGCCTAAGGCCATTCAAATCGGAGATTATTTCGCCCAAAATAAAAATATCAAGGCCGCTGATTTGGCCTATTCCAAGGCGGTCAAGGAAAGTCTGTGCTTAAAAGCTCCGTGCGCGCAAATTTTCTTGACGGCGATTTTAAGGCGAGCGAACCTGGAGAAAAACGAGGGAAACCTCAAGGCGGCGCTTAAGGATTTCAGCTTGGCCATTGAAATGGGGCCAAGTTCTCCGATTCCGTGGGCCTTAAGAGCTCAAATTGAAGAAGAACAGGGAGAAAAGGATAAGGCCTTGGATGATTTAGATCAAGCGGTGGGGATTTCCCCGCAAGACGTTTTTGTCCACCTTTCCCGCGCCGGGCTTTACGCCTCCACCCATCATCCGGAAAAAGCTTTGGAAGATTTAAATACCGCGATTAAGGCTGAACCGCAAAACGCCAAGGCCTATAACGATCGCGGCGTCATCGAAGCGGAAATGCTTCATCAAAAAGAAACCGGGTTTAAAGATCTGTTGAAGGCGGTTTCTCTGGCTCCTAAATTGCCCGCTTATCAATACAACCTGGGAGTGGTCCAATATGAAATGTCAGATTTTTTAGGCGCGCTCAAATCCCTGGGCGAGGCTCTGAAACTGGGAGAAGACCCAAAACTGGTCTTAAGCGCTCAAGCCAAGGTCTATTCTCGTTTGGGCGATCTTGTCCACGGGCTCAAGGATTCGGATACGATTCTCGCCAAAAACCGGAAGTACGCCCCGGCTTATGACGCCAAGGGGCTTCTCTATTGGCGGGTCAATGATTATGCCAAGGCCGTTAAATTTTTTGGCCGAGCCGCCGATTTAGACGAAAAAAATGCCTCTTATTTGATTGACTTGGCCCGCGCTCAAGGAGCCGCGGGCGACGCGAAGGAAGCCTTAAAAGAATTCCAAGAGGCCTTAAAAGTCAAGCCGAGATCGAAGCGGGCTTTGACCGGAGTTTGCGAGGCTTGGCGGGTTCTTAAAAAGCCCGAGAAAGCGATTCCCTTTTGCAATCAGGCCTTGGAGGTTGATCCTTCATATCCCGAGGCTTATTTCCAGCTTGGATTGTCGTATCTGGATATCCATAAAGCGCGGGAGACTCTCGATAATCTCAACCGCGCGATTATCCTGGGCTTGAGAAAATCCCAGCTCTATTTGGCTAAGGCCGTCGCCCATGCCGCGTCCCATCATTATCGGCAGGCTCATGAGGATTATCGGGCGGCGAACCTCTTGATTCCTCTGGCGCATTCTCCTGAAATTGGTTTTGCCGTGCCGCATGACACGGAAAACGATTTTTATCGGGCAATTGCCGAAGCGGCGCCACTGTCTCCCACCGATAAGATTGACCCGTATCTTTTGCTCATCAAAGCCGATGCCGATGCCAACGCCGGACGTTTTGACGAGGCGATTACGCGCTATTCGAAGGCCTTGGATATTTTGCCTTCCAATCCCCAAATTCTGGCGGCCCGGGGAGAAGCCTATATCGCTTATCATCTCTATGATTCGGCCAAAACTGATTTTGAGAGCGCGATTAGCGGGGCTCCGCATGACATTTCTTACCGCCTTGAACTGGCTTCCTTGCTGATTATTCGAAAGGAATATCAAGACGCTCTTTCTGAGATTTCCGCGGCTTTAAATCTCGATCCCAACAATGCGCGCGCCTACTTTTTGGGCGGCAATGTTCGCTATTTCCAAAAAGATTTCCAGAAAGCCCTCGATAATTATTCTTTGGCCGTCCAGAAAGACCCAGCCAGCGCTCAGACCTATAACGGCCTTGGGCTGGGGTATTTTGCCCTTGGCAACTATCCCAAAGCGGTCGCGGCTTTTAGCCGCGCTATCGAACTAAGCCCCATGGCCACCCGCTATTGGCGCAACCGGGCTTCGGCCTATACTAAGATGGGGCAATATGAGAATGCCGCTTCAGACTTTAGGAGCGCGGCTCTTTTAAACCAGGATCCCAATCTTTCTCAAAGGTATCGGCTGTTTATTGAGCGCGCGGAAGCTTTGGCCGGAAACCCTTCAAAATAATTTTCGTCAGTTCGGAGAAGCGACTGGGGATCCGGGGTCGCTTGAAGAGCTAACGCAAGTCTGTCTTGAGTTGGACCATTCCTTCTGAACGATATAGCCTTCAACGTTTCCTTGTTTGTCCGCGCAGATGTCTCCAATTTCTCCGGCGGAGGCGTTATACCATCCCAAGGGATAAGCGGGTTGAGAGCCTTTGACCAGCCCCACGGCGGGATCGGTCACGGCTTCGGTCAGCTCATGAGAACTGACCGATGTCTCATTGTCGAATCGAGAGGGGCTGGTGCCGCAGCCGCCATTGCATCCTCCGCCTTGATCGGGAATGACCCCGTAGTTGATTTCTTCCCCGTTTTTGAGAAAGCTATTGTGATAGGCGCAGAAAACCTCGCAGGATTTTTGCCCGGCCAAATCAATTTGCATTCGAGGCGGGAAATAAATCATATACAGAGTGTCTTTGTCGGCGGGCGGCGCCGAGCCAGTTTGGATCATTCTCGTCAATTGAGATTGGATTTCGGAATCTTCGATCAGATTCTTAAAAGGGGCCTTTTGAGCGAGATGCATCGCCTCTAAAGAACCGCGCTCAATGGATTGAGAAGGCGTCCGGTATTCTTTGAGCCAGTCAAAAAAGAGGCTTTGGGTTATATTGGCAAAAAAGCCGGGAATCTGATCTTGAAAGGCGACATTCTTGTCCCAGTAAATGACGACGACTTTAACGCGGCTGATGACTGGGCCGCCGTAATAAGACAAAAGGATTTTGGGCGGGGCTCCGGTTTGGGCTTTCGCCAGGGAGAAGGCATGAAAATTGATGGGCATGATGTGCGCGCCGAAGCTTCCTTTAAAATCAGAGTTGGATTCGCTTAAGGCGGCCTTGGCGGAGGGTTTAAAGCGAAATTCGCGCGGGAACGGGACGAGTTTTTGATACCAAGGAGAAGCCGTCGGCGCGGCCTTTTCTTGGGCAAAGGCGGAAGCAAAAGTAAAACCAGTGGCGAGCAGAGAAACGGTCGTCGCGAAAATATACTTTTTCATTGTCTTTCTCCAGTTGCGGGCTTGCCTTGATTCTAACAAGAGTTTAGAGAAAAGTCTAGCGGAACTTTTATACAATGAAAGAATGAAAAAACTAATCTCTTCTTTTGCCTTCGCTCTCATCCTCGCGCCTTCCGTTTTAGGGGCGACTCCCAATTCTTCTCCTAAACTGCTTTTGGAGCTAAACTTAAACGCCTTCACGTCCCCCAAAAAGGCCGCCTTTATTTCCCGCCCCGTGGGAGATGACCTAATCAAGGTCGCGGCTCAAATTGGATTGGACAGTTCCCTGTGGACGGAATTTCGCCAAGACGGCGTTACTCATATTTATTCTCGCGAAGAGTTGGCCAAGGGCGCAACCGCCGTTTTCCCTTCTCATCGCTATTTTATTTCTCTTAAAAACGACGCCGTCTGGGTCAAAGACTTAGGCGATCCCCAAGGGGTTCAAGCGAAAATTGTCGCGGATGATTTACTCCGGCCGCTTTATGATTCGGTAAACAAGATTACGATTGATTCTCTTGTATTTGCCCCCGTCTATCAACCTGGCCCGCATCCTGCGGCTTCGGTGTGCTTGCTTCAGTTTGAAGAGGGAAACTTCTACGTGATGCATGAGTCGGTGGATGCCCTCAGACAATCTATTCAATGGTTTTTGGGAGTCGACCAAACGATGTATGGGGCCAAGATTAATGGAGATGTTCTCCAATTCTACGGGAAACGCGGGCCCTGGAATTCGACTCCGAAATTCTTAGAAACCAGAGAATCCTTGGAACCTCTTCTCAATTGAAGAAATTTTTGCCAATTTTGCTTGTTTTGGCTTCGGCCTGCAGCTTGCGCCCGCTTGCCGTGCGCTCAACCGCTGAAGTCATTAAAGGCGGAGTGGGGGCTCTTTACGATGAGTCCGATCCGGCTTTTGCCAAGGACGCATTTCCATCTCAACTCAAACTTCTCGAAGAACTTCTTTACGACAGCCCGCACAACGCTTCGTTGCTGGTTTTGGCCGCCCAAGGTTTTGCCGGCTATAGCTTTCTCTTTATCGAAGATTCAAATCCCGCGCGCGCCCAAGGCTTCTATCGCCGGGGGAGAAATTACGCTTTAAGAGCCCTGTCTGTCTGCGGGAAATTTAAAAATATAAAAACTGAAAGTCTGGCGTCTCTATTAAAAGAGCTTAAAGGCGCTTCGCGTAAAGACGTTCCGGCGCTTTTCTGGGCCGCTTTTAATTGGGCGGGGGAAATTAATCTTAAGAAAGATTCTCCGGAAAACCTAGCGGCTTTGCCAAAAGTCGAGGCCATCATGCGGCGAGTCAAAGAAATCAATCCCGACTATTCTTTCGCCGGACCGGAGCTTTTCTTCGGGACCTACGATTCCCGTCCGCCCATGCTCGGAGGAAATCCGAAAAAGGCGAAGGCCTACTTTGAGCGAGCCCAGACTCTCGACCACGGAGAATATCTGATGGCATATGTTTTGGAAGCCCAGTCTTACGCCGTCGCGGTTCAGGACCAGTCTCTGTTTGAGTCTTTGCTTAAGAAAGTCAAAGACCTCCCAGCTGGCCGATTGCCGAATGCTCGTTTATCCGATGAAGTCGCCAAGGAAAAGGCGGCCCGTTTATTGGAGAAAGAAAATGAACTCTTCTAAATTTAAAAAAATTGTTTTATTTTTGGTTTTGTTCTCTCTTTGCCCCGCTTGGCTGTGGTCGGAGCCGATCGTAATTAAATTTGCGACATTGGCCCCGGAAGGCTCGGCCTGGATGAACACGATGAAGGACTTAAATCAAGAATTAAAAAAAGAGACCCAGGGTCAGGTTTCTTTCAAAATTTATCCCGGGGGCGTTGCCGGGGATGAGAAAGACGTTTTGAGGAAAATTCGGATCGGGGAGATGCAGGCGGGCGGGTTTACCGGGCTTGGGCTCGGGGAAATCGCTCCCAAGGTCCGCGTTCTTGATTCTCCGTGGCTTTTCAAAAACGCCGCGGAAATTGATTTTATCAGGAAAAAATTTCGCGCTCAATTTGAACAGGCGTTTTTAAAAGGCGGTTTTGTTTTATTAGGCTGGAGCGATCTCGGGTTCGTGTATTTTTTTAGCCAGCATCCATTTTCGGGTATCGATTCTCTCAAAAAAGACAAGGTCTGGATTTGGGAGGGAGATCCCATCGCCGAAGCGGCTTTTAAGGTTTTGGGAATTAACCCGATTCCGCTTTCAGAGTTGGACGTGATGACCTCTCTTCAAACCGGCATGATTGACACGGTCTACGGCCCTCCGTTGGCGGTCACCGCTCTTCAATGGTTTACAAAGACTCAATACATTGACTCAGCGCCTTTAGCCTACGCCTCGGGAGCCGTTTTAATCTCTCAAAAAACTTTTGACCGCTTGAGCCCTTCTCAAAAACAAATCCTTAAAAAAGTTAGCCTAAAATACTTAACGCGGCTCAACGGAATTTCTCGCAAAGAAAATGATGAGTCTCTGGCCGCTCTTCAAAAAGAAGGGCTTACGATGAGCCCCAAACCTTCTCCACAGATGATGAAGCTCTATCAGAATTTGGGTCAAAAGGCGAGAGAAGCCTTGGTGGGAAAACTCTATTCTCAAAAATTTTTAGACCAGGTGCAGAACGCTCTTAAAACCTTCCGCAAGCGTCATGCTAAAGCCCATTGAGCGGGCTTTAGCCCTGGTCGAGACCGCGCTCTTAGTGGTCTTGTTGTCCTTGATGATATTCTTGGCGTTCTTTCAAGTGGTTTTACGCGATTTTTTCCATTCCGGAATTTTATGGGCCGATCCCCTGTTGCGACATATGGTGATCTGGCTGGGGTTTTTAGGCGCGGCTTTCGCCGCTTCCCAGGGAAAGCATTTCGCTTGGGAGATGCCCAAACCCAAGAATCAGATCCTATCAAAGGCGTTTGCCGCCGTCGCCAATCTCTCTGGCGCGCTTGCCGCTTTGTTTTTGGCCTTTGCCGCGAGAGAATATGCCATCGAGGAAAAAACCTATGGACACGCCCTTTTTAGAATCGGCGGCTTTTCCTTTCCATCTTGGGCCTCGGCCGATATTATTTGGTTTGGTTTTCTGCTGGTGGGATTTCATTTCT
>JAJZJF010000058.1 GCA_021810245.1 bacterium | reverse complement strand
TGTCAATCCGGTCGATTCTGCCGGTGATGGGAACCCCGTTAATTTTGAAATCGAATTTATACTCGACGAAAAACGGAATTTGAAAATCCGATATATGTTTTTGGTAAAACCGCTTTAAAATATCTTCCCCATCCGCGAAATATTCTTCTTCCTGAACTTTGTCCTTGTATCCCGCTGAAATCCAATTTTCGCGGTAGTAATTGAGAACCTCTTCCAAGCTTGGGGCGGGCAAGGTTTTTACGCCGTAAAAAAATTCTAAAGCCAAGTGAACGCTGGAACCAAACGAAAAAAAGTGCCTGGGCTTTTCTGGAATGCGCTCGATATAGCGAAATTTGTATTTCTGCGGGCATTCCTCGTAGAGACTCATCGAAGAATGAGACAGCGGCCTTGGAAGCTCCACGTCTCTATTGTAGGAATTTTCCTAGGTCTAAATACCCAGAGGCTGTATGGGACTTTAGACCCTATGCGGCGCCTTTGTGGATTCCTAGAATAACTTATCTTTATGGTGAAAGCGGAAAAGGAGCCGAACATGAAATTGCCTTTAGCGAAAAAAAGTTTTTCGTCTTTGTTGTGCGCCGCGCTGTTTATCCCGCAGCTTTCTTTCGCCGTTAATGTCGCTTCCGACAAAAGCGCGCCTCTCGCGGAAGAAACCCCCGTCATCCAAAATTTTTCTTTTACGCCGGATAATTTAAACGCGGAAAACCTTCTTCCTTCGCCTTTCGATCTAGAGAAACTCTCCGGCGTCCTTGAGCCGGAAATGCCTTCTGTCAAGGCGGATTTAAAAGCGCGGATTATAGAGCCCATCTTTCAGGCCGCAAAGGCTTTGCCCGTCGCGCGGCAATCTCGCGCGCCTTTTCAGCTTCAGAATCAACAAAAACAAAAATTTTCGTTTGTCTCTACCATTCAATCTCTTTTCAAAAAATTCCGCGCAAAAGACCTTGTCTCCGCAAAAAGCCCGTCTGTGGGAGCTCTTTTTGACGGCGAAAATTTGGCGGTATCGGCTTTAAATCCGGTTTCCCAAGACGAATCCGAAAGAGCGGCCCTGACTCTTCTTTTAAAAACCGCGGTCAATGCCGGGACCGATTTAGAATCTTGGGGGCTTCCTAATTCAATCGCGGTTCAGGGAAGATATTTAAGATATGCCAAACTTTACCGCATGAGCGGACAGGCCACGGATTTGGGAATCGCCCTTCACGAAATTTTAAAACCCTTAGTCGATGCCGACCCCCATTTCTTAAGCCGAATTAGCCAATCCCAACTCAACGAGGCGGTGTCCTTGGCGGAATTTTCCACTCATTATAGTCT
Source organism: bacterium (assembly GCA_021810245.1). GTDB lineage: Bacteria > Elusimicrobiota > Elusimicrobia > UBA1565 > UBA9628 > JAKAQV01. The sequence continues at coordinate 10,246 of JAJZJF010000058.1, read as the reverse complement.
CAACCCGGCAGCCCCGGGCCTTTATGCCAGGCATCGCCTTCTTAGAAAGAACGTTTCTACTGGGCACGATTATCCGGAATGGAGAAGCGCCTTGGTTTTGCGTGCGCAAAAAATCTTATCTACTCCCGCCGCTAAAGGAGACCGTCCGGCTCGTTTAATTCCGGTTCCCGAGGAAAAACGTCCAACGAAAATTCTCAATACTATTTTAATGGAGACCCTTACTACCTATAAAGACAAACAGGCGGAACTAAAGGCCGCCTCTGCGAAAGACCAAGAAAAGTTAAATGAAGAAGCCGCCCAAATTCAGAGTTTGCTTTTTTCTCTTCTATCGGCGATGGGAAGGCCCATTTCCATTCAGGGCCAAGCGCGAATGATTAGCGTCACCCATGATCAATTGCCTATTATTTTAAAAGAACTTAACCGTCGCCATGTCGAAGCCGCGGTCTCAGAGGCTCTGGTGCGTTCATTTCCCTTGGGAGAAAGCCTGTGGAGAATGGGAATCCCCGCCCTGTGGAAAAAAGGTTTGACCGGAAAAGGAATTAAAGTCGCTGTCATTGACAACGGCATCGATCCGGAGCATCCCGATCTTGCCAGCGCTGTTTCCAAGGTCGTTAATTTTACGCGCGACCGCGGCGATCATGCGAAAGGGGGTCATGCCACTCCGATGGCCGATATCATTCACGCGATCGCGCCCGAGGCCGAGATCCTCTCTTATCAGGCCTTGTCCAACACCAATCTCCCAGGCGTGACCTTGGATGGAGAGGAAACTAATCAAGCGGTTTTAAATTCGCTGGAAGCGGCGGCGAAAGACGGAGCCCAGATTATTAATTTAAGCCTTGGGGCCGCGGGCGGATATTCCTCGGATGAAATTTCCAGGAAAGTCGATGAGCTTTCCAAGCAAGGCGTCATCATCGTGGTTTCCGCCGGCAATTCCGGGTTAAACTTGCCCGCGGGCTTTCAAGTGGGAACTCCGGGAACTTCCGAAAGCGCCATTTCGGTCGGCGCGATGGATTATCATCACGCGCCAGCGGATTTCTCTTCCCATGGATTGGTTTTTAATCCCCAGAAACAAACGGTCGAGGAAAAGCCGGATATTTTCGCTTTCGGGGTCAATGTCAAGGCGGCAACGCAGCTTCCGGAAGAGTTTTACGCCGCCGAACCCGCGCCTTACGATTATGTCTCCGGAACTTCTCCGGCAGCTCCCCATGTCAGCGGAGCGGCGGCCTTGATGATTCAGGCCGCTCAAAAAGCGGGAATTGCGGCTTCCGGGTCTTTAATTCCGTTTGCGGCTAAGACGGCCATGATTCAAAGCGCCAAGCGTTTTGGGAACATTAAGGCTTTGGAAAACGTCTCGGCGGCCATTAAATCTTTTATCAAGCTGCTGAGTTGATTTGGGGAGTTTGCAACTATTTAAGGCCGAGAAAGGAAGAAAGAACGGTCAGCGCCATGACTAGGAAAACCGTGGCCGTTACGATGACAAATTTATAATCTTGATCTACCCAAAAAGCGTAAATCGAGACCAAGACCCGGGTCACCGGGGTTAAAATCAAGAGAATGGTGGCCAGCATCATATAAGAAGCGGGGTTTCCCAACAGCAGCCCTTGAAAAAACACTCCGAGGTGATACTGCTCTAAAATCCACGTCGAGTTAAGAGGTATGACGGTCGGATGGAGAAGGGCTAAGATGACCCCGATGATAAAAAGGGCGGTGCTTAAAAACATTCCGGCCATCAAAACTCGATAGACGCCGCTATAGACGTTGGCTTCTTTGATTTCTTCTGGAGTCGGATTTTCTCTTGTCATTAGTCAAGCACCGGCAAATGAAGCCCAAATTTGAGGGCCAAGGCCTTGGTCAGCATTCCATAACTAAGATAAATCATTAGAACCGCGAACAGCCATTTAAGGATCGCGCTGTGAAGGCGATTCATGACCATGGTTCCCACGGTCGCGCCCAGGGTGGTTCCAATGGCGATGGGGGCGACGACATAAAAATGAATGAGGCCCGCCATGAAAAAAAGAATGGAACTGACCGCGGCAGTGACCCCGATCATGAGTTTGCTCGTTCCGACCGCGGCTTTCATCGGAACGTTCATATAGCGGTTCATGGCCGACACCTTTAAAACTCCTCCGCCAACGCCCAGAAGTCCCGAGGCAAGCCCGGCTAAATAGGAAATAGCGGCCCCGATGGGGGCCTGGGTGATGGTATAGGCGACGGTTTTTTGCGCCGCTTCATCATAATAATCGCCGCGTAAATCAAGATAAGCCGATAAGCGGTCTTGCCTGACATCGGTGTAGTTTCCCGAAGCGATTCGGTGGTCGTCTAAATTCCGGGTGATAAAAGCGGTGTAGGCCATGTAGGCCAGCATCACGGCAAAAATAATCAGCATGACCCATTCTTTTAAATAGAGAGCTAAAAGGCTTCCTGAAAGAGCTCCAATTGTGGTCGCGATTTCCAAAAACATCGCTAAATGAAGATTGGTGATTCTCTGATCTACGTAGGAAGAGCCGCCGGCGTTGGAGGTGGCAATCACGCTGACGATGGAAGCCGCAATCGCGATTTTGACGGGCAAATGAAACATCAAAACCATGATGGGGACGATAAAGACCCCGCCGCCGACTCCCAAAAGAGCGCCAAAAAAACCGGCAAAACAGGCCGCCCCTAGAAGGGCACAAACAAAACGCCAAGAATAGAGCATAGACAAAAGAGAACCGAACTACCCTTAGGTTAGCAAATTAAAAGTTAATATACTTGATCTATGTACGAAAAAAAATGGGGGATCAATCTTTTTGGGTTGTTGGCGATCATTTTTTTAATCGGCGCTTCTCCTAAGCCGATCAATAAGCCGGTAAAGCCGCATTTGCCCGACCTCTACTTCAGTAAGATCCCGACCGGGCGATTATCCACGAAAAAATTTTCCTGCAAGGAAGACACGGTTTACGCCTTTTTGCGTTTGCCCAAAAAAATATATGGCCGCCACAGCTTTTGGTTTTACTGGATTCGCCCGGACGGAAAACTTCAGGATTCAAGCAAGCTCTATGTGCCTCCAAAAGCGCCGGGGCAAAGGCATTACCCGGCCTATTTAACTTTCCATGTTCCCGATTCCGATGTCGTGGATATTTTTTTCGCTTCCGGCGACGATCCTGGAGAGGAGTTTTCGGGGCTTTGGAAAGTCAAGGCCGTCTTTGACGGCAAAACCGTTCTTAGCGGCTCTTTTCAGGTCGTCTGTCCATGATCGAAATTCGAGTTTTGAACTAGGTCTTGCGAGAATATAAAAAGCCTGTTAAACTAGTGCTTGGCGAACAATCTTATGAGAAAGAGCGCTTTGTCTTGGGCGCTGGCGGCGGCGCTTGTTTTTGCGGGGGCTTGCCACAAAAACACTTCCACTTCCTCTTCCAGCGGCTCCTTGGTTGGGGCCTTAAACGATTTGGCGTTGGTGGCCTTAAACAGCGTTCATGGCAATAGCGGTTTTCCAACCATTGGCCCCGGTTGTTCTCCGGCCCCGAATCTAACGGGAAATTTCGCCACGGGGGGGTTGCCTCCTCAATCAACTTGTCCTTCTACCTCCTATACTCCAGACCAAACCTATATTTCAAGCACGATTAATTTAACCTTTGATAATTGCTCCTACCAAGGTTATGTCTTTAATGGAAGTCTCTCTTTTGGCGTAGGTTCTACTTCGCTTTCGGAGTGTACGCTTAAGTCTAATCCCGCGGATGTTTATCTTGCCGGTTCCTATGCCCTTAACATTAACAGTTCCAGTTTTACGATCTCGGGAAATGGGCTGAGCGCCTCGTGTGATTCTGGCGGTGGAACATATGGACCAATCAGTTTAACCGCCAGCGGCGTTTCATATGAAACTGTTCCTTCTCCTAGCACGCTAGTGGGAATTCTCAACGGCCAAGGTTGTCAGACAAAAATATCCAATCTTAAATTTTTCTGGCAATAAGCCGAGAATTAAAAAACTTGTTGTCCTGGTGTTGGGTCTCAAGGGCTTCGAGTTCTTTCATTAAAGCGCGGCCAGCCGGGGTCCAGCGAGCGTGCATCCTTAGAGTCTCCATTCCCTCGCGATTTTTTTCGTCAATTTCCTTAATCCGGCGTTCAAAATCCGGAGTTTGAGACACGGGGTGGCGAGCCGCGCGCATTTTGCGGTAAAACTCGGAGACCGGCAAAAATGCGTGGACCGCGAGAAGAACTCCCCACAGAGGACGCGGGTCCGGGCGCACCGGAGATTTATATAAAGGAAAGAAAGCGTTTTCAAGGAAGATGTCGAAATAAGAAGCCATATTCATCTTATTGTGCTGAAACTCATGAATCAGGGCTTCAGTCATCGTCAAAAGATGTGGGTGAAGGGTTAGGTAAATGGTTCCAACGGCTTCGCGGTAGGACGCGGAAAGATGCCAAGTGTCGGAATATCCAACAGGGACAATCTGTTTAAGGAGTATCTCCATTTCTTCAAAAAGCTCGGGCCACAATTCTGAAATCCAATCAAGACACTGCGCCAGGGCCGCTCTCCAATCTTCTTCCGAGTGTCCTCCCAGGTTCAAGGCATTGCCAGCCTTGTCCGGGTGAGCCTCGATGTCGGCGATAGGGTTGATATCTTTAAGCGCCAGTTTAATGGGACGAGGCGGTTTAAGCGTGACATAACACAATTGCGAATAAATTCCTGCCGCCGCTGGGCGCCGGCCCAAAAGAGTTTCCGAGTTGAGATTGATCTGAGCCTCTGTTCCGGAACTTTTCAAAGCAGAGACGCTTCCCGCTCCGAAATGCCAGCCCAGGCGTCCTTCTTCCAGTTTCATTGAAAATCCCAAAGAGTGAGAGATTATTTCCGCAGAAGTCATCCATTTCGCTCCGCCTGGTGGCAAAAGCTTATTGGCGGACAGAGAAAGCAAAAGGGATCCCGGCAAGGCCTGGAGGGCGTCTTCAATTGGCTTTTTAAGGTTGGGAAAATCGTTTTTTCTCTGATAACACCACACAATGGGAGAAATTTCCGGAGAGGATAAAATTTCAAGAAGAGATTTTGGAGAAGCCTTTAAAGCTCCGGCCAGTAATTCATAAAGCGTCGGGGTGAGATTCCAAGATCGATTTTGAATCGCGATTGCAAGAGTTTCGCGCAATAAGCGCTTCAAATACGCCTCTTTTAAATTTTTGAGACTAGGGCTTCCGGGTTTTGGAACCACTAAATCTTCTGGTAAAAATAAAAAAGTGCTCATCAAACGGTTAGGGCTTCGGAAGGTTTTACCCGCATTTCGGGCGTTGGCTTTGGAAAACCGCGTTTGCGGATATATTGAATCGGGGCCCCGGCACAGGAGCTATTAAAGCGGCATTCTTGGCAGGATTTCCCCTTGGCGAAATAGCGTCTTTGAATATAAAACTCCACATATTCTTTCATCTTGAAATCGGGAGAAGAGGAATGAGCGAGTTCTTGCGCGCCCGCTTTCTCAAAAATTTCGAGCGCTTCGGCATTTTCTCTGAGACATTCCGGCAAAGGGTGAGCTTTTAATTTTTTCTCTTCGTTGATTTTGGCGATGTCGGCGCAGAGATTTTGCAAAAAACAGTGCGGGCAACGCCCCCAACAATCGGGCTTAATTCCGTAATGGAGAAATTTGTCGAATAGAACCCCGCGCCCCGAGGCTTCATCGTGAAGCTTGGAGGGCGGCTGAATTAAATCCTCATAGCCTTCCAAATACTGCGGCAAAAGACGGTTGGTCCACAAGACCACATCGCCTCTTTTAAGGACCTCTAAAGCCCGGTGGAGATGCGGCAATTCGGCTTTGACATCATAGAACAGTTCTTCTTTGTTTTCCCAAGCGCTTCCAAAAGGAATCACCTGCAAAAGATCGAATTCTCGCACGCCTTCGTTGATAAAGAAATCTAAAATTTCCCTTAAGTGCCGGATATTTTGCTTGTTGATGACGACATCCACGCTGACAATCAGCCCTGGGATTTTTAACGCGCGCCTTAAAGCCACAAGCCCTTGGACAAAAGAGCCGGGAGATCCAGTCAGGCGGTCGTGAATTTCCGGAGTGTGGCCATGAAGAGAAAAAGTGATCTCCTTAAGTCCCGCTTCAACCGCGCCCTTCATGAAATCGGGATAGCACATTCGCCGCCCATTGGTGACGGTTTGAATATGCTCGTAGCCCATTTCTCTTGACTGGGCGACAATCTTGATGAAATCGGGATGAATCGTCGGCTCGCCGCCGCTAAGGACCAGGCGTTTAATGCTCAGCGCGCGGCCCTTTTCGAGATCGGAGACGACCGCATTCCACGGAATTGCCGTTCCATTCCAGGCAGGCGTGTCGAGGCAAAAGCTGCAGTGATCGTTGCAGACCCGTGTGAGCCTGACCCAGTGCCGTTTTTCCGGCGGCTTTTCTGAGAATGGATGAGGCGCTCTTTCCGGGGCTGTTGAAGCGGCTTCTTCGGTAAGAATTCTCTGGACAATGGGCTCTTTGGGGACAAAGACCGGGGAGAGCTCCTCCGGGTCATACCAGTCTCCCAAATCAAAAGCCCCGGCGCAGATATCATCTAAGGAGCAAGATTGGCAGGCTTCGCTTTTAAGATGCTTAAAATCGGTTTGGCGCACGGTTCCTTTTTCGTCTAAGAAATGGACGATGCGCTCTTCTCCCTTGACGATTTTCCGGGTTTCGGTCGAACAATGCGCGAATTCCGTCATGAAACACAAGGGCACGCGCTCAACCCTAAAAGTCTTTCCCTGCTGGTCCAGATAGCGCATGGCCTTTGAAAGAGAAAGCTCAAAATCCCGAAACCGAGGCGCGGTGTCGCGATTGGTTTCGGCCCTGCCCATGGAAGGATCGAGATTATTCCAGACAAAATGGGAGATGACCGGAAATTTTTCGGAAAAAAAGCGCGCCGTCTCGTCTAAGTGATCGGCGTTATAGGAATTAATGACGGTGTTGATGTTGACCGCGATGGGAAAATCCTTAGCCAAAGTTGAGAGATTTTCCAGGGCCAGGAGAGCCTTCTCAAAAGAGTTTTTGACTCCGGTCAAGAAGTTCTCGACTTGGGCTCGGCTGGAATGAATTGAAACATGATAATGGTGAAGGCCCGCCTCGGCAAAAGAGCGGGCGATAGGCATTTCCGCGATTTTGGAACCGTTGGTAATCATTCGAACATGCAGGCCTTTTTGAATGGCATAACGAGTGATTTCCGGCACATGGGGAGATAAGCTGGGCTCCCCTCCGGTGAGGATAATCCCAAAATAGCCGCGCTTTGCAAAATCGTCAATTTGCTTTTTGGCGGTTTCAACGTCAAGCATGTATTCCGTTTCCGGGTTTGAGCAAAAGCGGCAATACTGATTGCAATGCCGAACGACCTGAATATAGCCGATGTTGGCCATCTTAGGGCTTTCCCCCAGGGATATCGGCGCCGGTAAAAACTTCTGGGAATAATTCCTTGAGTTCCATTCCCGTTTTGAGCGGTCCGCGGCGTTCGCGGAGCCCCGGCTTGGGCCGCGAGTGGGGGACTGTCCCCAATTCTTTGGAGTGAGGGACAGTCCCTAACTTTACGCGCTGATGCGGGCCTATCCCCGCAAACAGTGGATTTTTGGTTTCAGAGGAGGGTTGTCCCAACTTGGTCTTAAGTCCCAAGGATTTAGAAAGGTTGAGGGCTTCTGTAAGATGGGGGCGCGCCATTTCTGCTAAGGGGATGACCCTTGCCCACGATTTCCCGGCGCGCCCATAGGGCAGGGCTAGGCTCAAATGGAAAGCCTCAGCCCCTAGACGTTGGGCCAGACGCGCGATTTCGTTTAAATGCCTGAAATTAGAGCGCGTAATCACCGTTGAAATGCCGACCCGAAATCCGGTTTCTCGGGCGCGTTTAATTCCCAAAATAGTCTGCGCCCAACTCCCGGGCGTCTGGGTGTGATAATCATGCATGGGACCTGTCGAGCCTTGGAGAGAAATATCCAAGGCATCGGCGCCGGCGTTTTTGAGATTTTGAGCGAAAGAAAGGTAAGCCAAGCGTCGGCCATTGGTCTGAATGAGAATGTAAGCGGCTCCGGACTCTTTCGCCGCCGAAACAGCCGCTACCAAGCCTTCATGGAGGGTGGGCTCTCCGCCCACAAAGGCGATCTCGGAATCTTTTTGGCAAGCGGCTTTTACTTTTGCGATTAAATCCATTTCGTCTTTTGAGAACTTTTCGGCGGACAAGCCGTCTTGAGCGCAAAAAACGCAGCGGTTGTTGCAGCGAAATTCCGTCGAGATTAATTCCATTAACTTGATTCTACAATAAATATTCCGCCGTTAAATTTGCCAAAATAGAAAGGTGAAAATCTACACCAAAACCGGAGACCTAGGGGAGACGGGGCTCATCGGCGGCAAACGCGTGCCGAAACATCATCCTCGGATTAAAGCCTGCGGGGATTTGGATGAATTAAATTCCGCCTTAGGCTGGACTCTTGGGACGATTAAATCCGAAGACAAGACCATGGCCCTCATTTCTCCCCTTGAGCGCATTCAGAATTGCCTTTTTGAATTGGGAGCCGTGGTCGCTTCTGAAAAAGAAAAGGAAGAGATTTATCTTGAGGGAGCGGTTTCCGATCTTGAGAAAGACATGGATGAGATGACTGAGTCTTTAGAGATTCTCAAAAATTTTATTCTGCCCGGAGGCTCTGAGATTGCCGCGCGGCTTTTTTTCTCTCGCGCTGTTTGTCGCCGCGCAGAGAGAAGCCTTTGTGAAATTCGCGAACAAAGCCCTTCTCTCAAAAGCGCCGTCATTTATTTAAATCGCTTGTCTGATTATCTTTTCACCGCCGCGCGCTGGGCCAATAAGGTCTTAAAAGAGCCTGAAGTGATTTGGAAAGGTGTAAAATAAGACATGGCCTTTCCCCAAACTCGTTTGCGTCGGCTTCGGCAAACCCCGCAATTGCGGAAATTAATTAGGGAAACAGAGCTCAACGCCGCCGATTTGGTCATGCCTTTTTTTGTCCGCCCGGGTCGCGGGCTTCAAGTGGAGATCCCGTCTCTTCCGGGACAATTTCAATACTCAAGGGACGTTTTGCTTAAGTCCGTGGGCGCGGCGGTTGAGGCCGGAGTCGGCGCCGTGATTCTTTTTGGGATCCCGGATCAAAAAGATTCTTTGGGCTCGGGAGCTTACGCCAAAAACGGCATTGTCCAAGAGTCTGCTCGCCAAATTAAAAAAAAATATCCCGATCTCTGTTTGATTGCGGACTTGTGCCTGTGTGAATACACCAGTCATGGCCATTGCGGAGTTCTGAAAGGCGACCGGATTTTAAACGATGAGACGCTAAAACTCTACGCTAAAACCGCCGTGTCTCAAGCAGAGGCCGGCTTTGACGTCATTGCTCCATCTGGGATGATGGACGGTCAAGTCTCATCCATTCGTTTGGCTTTAGATGAAGCCGGTTTTGAAATGACCCCGATTTTAGCCTATGCCGCCAAAACCGCCAGCGCTTTTTACGGGCCCTTTCGGGACGCCGTCGAATCCGCTCCCAAATTCGGGGATCGCTTAACTCATCAAATGGATCCGTCCAATTTCAGGGAGGCTCTGCGCGAAATTTCCCTGGACGCTTTGGAGGGGGGTGACATGCTGATGGTTAAGCCCGCCCTGCCTTGCCTGGATATCATTCGAGAGGCTAGGCAGCGTTTTGACCTTCCGATAGCGGCCTACAGCGTTTCCGGAGAATACGCGATGATTAAGGCCGCCGCCAAAAACGGCTGGCTGGATGAAAAAAAGGCAGCGCTTGAACTTTTAACCTCCATTAAGCGCGCCGGCGCCGATTTTATCATCACCTATCACGCCCTTTCCGCGGCCCAATGGCTCAAAGAAAAATAGAAAAATCTCGGAGTCTGTTTAAACGCGCCCAAAAAGTTTTAGTTGGCGGGGTCAATTCTCCCGTGCGGGCGTTTAAATCCGTTGGCGGCGTTCCCCGTTTTATCTCCAAAGCCCAAGGCAGCAAAATTTGGGACGTGGATGGAAACGATTACATCGACTATTGCCTTTCTTGGGGGCCCTTGATTTTGGGGCACGCCCGAAAAGAAGTTCTTAATGCGGCGGCCTTGGCGTTAAAACAAGGCTCCACTTTTGGCCTTCCCACCGAAACTGAAATTGAGCTTGCCGAGGTTTTGAGAAAAGCAATTCCAAGTCTTGAACGGTTAAGGCTAACCAGCTCCGGGACCGAGGCCGTCATGAGCGCCTTGCGCCTTGCGCGCGCGGCGACGGGACGGGATCTCATCGTGAAATTTACCGGGGCTTATCACGGCCATGCCGA
>JAJZJF010000005.1 GCA_021810245.1 bacterium | reverse complement strand
TTGGTGGCGCGTACGGGATTTGAACCCGTGGTCTCTGCCTTGAGAGGGCAGCGTCCTGGGCCGCTAGACGAACGCGCCGTTGAAGTTTATCTTAACATTTTTCCCTCTGAAAATGGATTTTTTCGAGAATACGGGGAATGCGCTTCCCATAAAATAGCCATTTTTAAGTGTGCGCTTTTGTGTGCGTTTTTGTCTCCGGAGGCTCTATGAAAACGCAAAAGAGCCTTTCAACCCAGCTTGAGCAAGTGATTTCTGACTATCGCCACCAGCGGAGCGGCGAACCCTTAAGTCCAGGGACGGCAGACGGCTATCGCAACGCTTTCGCGGCGCTTTGTCGCGAGATCGTTAAAGCCCACCCCGGGCGAGTCCTGAAAAGTCTCAGCGATTTTAATGTCGAGGACTTCCAGGATCTGCGGAAAAGCCTGGATCTGCGGCAAGCTGCGGGTGAAATAAAAACTCGGACTATTCGAGTTTTGCTGATGAATCTAAAAGGTCTGTTCAAAGCCGCGCATAGCCAGGGCTTGATTCCAGAAAACATCGCGAGGGGCGTCAAAGCTCCCGCGCCGATCAAAGATGAAGAATATCGTCGTTTAAGTTCGGATGAGCGCGATGGACTTTTAGGTATAGATGAAAAACGATTGTCTAGTCTCAATGATGAGGGAAGATTCTTATACCTTCGAGATAAGGCGATGATCGCGGTTCAGTATGACGCGGCTTTGCGCGCTTCCGAAGTCGCGCGCCTATCGGAAAAGGACATTCTCTGGTCTAGGCAGAACCCCGGCGGGATTGTTCCCATCGTAATCCGTGAATCAAAAGACCGTGCCGCAGGGTTTGAGGATACGGCCTATTTGACTCCTTTGGGTTGCGGATATCTTAAACGGTATTTGGACGCGCGCGATAAATATCTGGGGCAAAAAAATATAGAGGCGGAGGAGGTTTTGACGCCAAAATCAAAAAAAGTAGTCGGCAGAGTCATCTTCTGCAATAAAAAAGGCAAAGCTCTCAGCAGCGCGGTCTACCGGGATCAAGTCTATATTCCGATGGCGCAAGAAGCGGGCTTGCCTCATGAATATGTCGGGCGCACTCATTATCTGCGCCACACAAGGATTAGCGAATGGGTTGAATCCGGCCTGGATGCCAAGAGAGTTCAAAAACTGGCGCGGCATATGAATGTCGAGGAGACTCTGGCGTACTACAACTTCAAGGAAAAAGATTTGCTTGAAGATTATGGGCGCCGCTTTGGAAGCGGCGGCCCCGCGAAAACGCTTCCCGCTCAAGCATGGCCGGACAAAGCGATCCGTTTGGAACTTTTCCGTCATGCCTTAAAGTTGAGCGGTCTTGAGTTGGACGAGGCGAGACTGGAGGGATTAGACGCCGCGCTTGAGACGAATTTGAATTCGGATTCGGCGAAAGATTTATTCTACAGCGTGGCCGAGACCTGCGCCAAGTTGAGAATTCATCGGACGCAGCTTTACGTGGGGTGGATTAAGGCTGAGCATCTTCATCCCTTTAAAATCGGTTCGCGCACCGTGTTTCTCAAAAACGAAGTGACTGCACTCGCCGCTCTTTTCACGGCTGAAGAAGCCGCGGCTATTCTCGGATACAAAGACCCTAGCATGATTTCCCGGCTGGCCGCCCAAGGAATATTGCCTTCCGTTGAAATCGGCAAGGGACGTCGATTCAGAGCCGAGGATTTGACTCGGTTCATTATTGAAAAGAAAAATGGCAGACTGCGGCTTAATTCCAAGCGAATGCTGTCCGCGACGTAATACCCGGTTTCGCCTCTCTCTGTCGTTTAGCGGACGCCCGCATTCCCCGCAAGACCAATTTCAGATTGCCGACAACCCTCCCAGGTTTTAGAAGCTGTTCGGTTACCCCCACAAATTCTGTTCGGTCTCGTGGATATTTTGACGCCTAAAACGCCTTAAAAGCCTAAAATGACCTTAAAATCCACACATTACCATTAGAAATAACAGATTGCTCTCCGTTGAGAAACAATAAAAAAGGCGAGTTTGTTCGGTTGATTGGACGTTTAAATAGCGGTTTTATTCAAATTTAGGTGTCATCCAGCCTGAATCAGGATTATTTTGCGACGCCTTACGGTGACAAGTTACTTAATTCCCGCGCCGTTTGGCCTCATGGGATTTAGGGAGACTGTCCTCGATTCATACGCTCATGGCGAAATGGTGTCGGCTCGCCGAATATTGACAAATCAACAATTCCTGTTACACTACTTGTCAGGATTCTATTAATACCGCTGAACTGACATTTAAAAGCGACGGGAGGGTGTAGAATGTCTTTGCCCGATATTTACGGCAAGCGCCGTAAAATTCTTATGTCGGCAATGGCGGTTTTTCTTATTTTATCCGCCTGGGCCTGGCAAAATCTATCGGTTCCGCCGCCGCCCTTTATTCCCATGGGACCAGCCCTTCAGGCGCTTTCGCGCAGCATTCAAAAACAAGCGGCTCATCTAAAATTGCACGGAGGGCTGGCCTCCATTGACGAGATCAATATCTCCGCTAGAAATTCCGATGACATCCCCAATCTGCAGGCGCTTAAAGACGACCTCAATGCCACGCTCATCGGCTATCCCGGTTGGCGATTGCTCGCGCCGGCGGCGGACATGTCCCAATTAGTCTCACAAGTCAATGTCCTTATGAAAAAGGGATTGGTGGATCCGGAGGCGGTTCTCCGGATCGTCGAAGCGGGGAAATTAAAAAGCGTCTATGTGTCTCAAGCCCGTTTACGCCCAGTGCCTGGAATGCTCCTCGATTACGAGGCCGAAATTCGCATTTTAGACGCTCGTGGGAAAATTCTTATTTCAGCCGCCAGCGCATTGACTCCGCCGGGGCTCTCAAGCCGTTTTCTTCAGACACGCCGCAATGTCCGTTCAGGGTTTAAAACCTCTTCCACCCTTTTCGCCTGCTGTTTTATTTTTCTCATTGGACAGGAATTTTATTTCACGTTGAAACGCCGCCGGATGGTTCAGGGACTTCCATCGGCCTTTGAAAGCCTTGAGCGCTATTGGGGAAATGGGGATGTCATGGCCGCCTTGCGCCTCGTTGATTCCTGCCTGTGGGTGTTGCCAGACAACAACGATCTCTATGCCTTTCGCCAAAGGCTGATGGATTGGACCGGTGGAGATCCCCAGAAATTTCAACAAGCTCAGGTTGAATATAAAAAACTTGATCTGGCGCTGCGCGAGTCGCAGTCATCAGGGAAAACGCTTATCCCTGAAGATATCGACAATGGCGATCGTTTAAAAACGCTTCTTCCCTACCATCCAGGCCTCAAAGCCATCTATAATCGGCTTGAAGGAGAAGTTGCCCGCTTGGCGCAAGATAAAATTGCGCGTTCCAATGATTTGATTGAAGCGGCGCATAGAAATCTATCCGAAAACGATGTCCGCGCGGCGCAGGATAATATCGAGAAAGCTCTCAGCCTCAATCCCGTCAATTCCCGCGCCGGAGCGCTCAGGCGCGATCTGGAGGACTCACGCAAAACCCATCGTCTCTTTCTTATCCCAGAGAAAGTGGGGAAGAAAATTATCATTATTAAAGCCGATGTTTTGACAATAGGCCGCATTGAGACCGATATCGAGATTGATGACGAGCGGATCAGCCGCAAGCACCTCAAAATCAGTCTGATGGGAAATTCTGTAGTTGCCGAGGATTTGGACAGCACCAATGGAACCAAACACCGTGGAGAAGCGCTGACGCGTTCGCGCCTGGAAGATGGCGACATCCTCAATCTCGGTGGCGCCGTTGAGTATCAGATTGGTTTATTTTCAGGCGCCGCGCCGACTTTAGAAACTCGATTGGCCTCAGATTCCGCGCCGGTTAATTTGACGGTCAAACAGCCGCAAACGGCGCGGCAGCTGCTGGGCCTCGTCCTTTCCAGCAAAAAGCACGACGTTTTTTGCCCGATTCAGGAAATCCCTTGCGATGCAAGCGATCTTGGACTTATGCCCCGCAATGGCGGTCGTTGCCGCTTCGTTGTTTCAGAGGCCGCTCTCCTTTTTATCACTCCCGGGAAGTGCCAAGTTCTTTATCCCGGCGCCACCTTGGAATACAAAGGTCTCTCTTATCGGGCCAGGGAGAAAGCATGACCAATAAAAAACGTCTCGCTGTTTTTTGCGCCTTGGCCTTGTGTTTGATGATAACTCCTCATCTGAAATCCCAAAATACATCTCCTTCCGATTCCGAATCCTCTCTTGAAAATCAGGCGCAACAAGCCCAAGAGCATCTTTCCAATTTTTCCCCCTCTCAAACTACAGCTAAACCCGGCGTCAAACCTCTCGCGGCTCCCGTTCAGAATCCTCCCGACATTGGAGCCTTGATTGAGAAGCTGGAGCATGATCCGGACTACTATGCCGCAGACGCCTCGGCGGAAATCCACAAAGGGCATGCCGAGGAGGCTTATGACAAAGCCTATAGCTTGGCCCTTGAGCGGCTGGCTAAGCGCATCCAAGTGACCATCACCTCTCAATCTCAAAGTCGATACAGCTATAACGCTTCCGGTTCCTCTCATGTGGAGAAAGAGCAAATTGAAGACGCTATAGATTTGAGAACGCATCTTGTTTTGGCCGATCCGGAAAACAGTCTTTATCTTGCGATCAAAAAATTTCTGGATTATCCTCAGAAGGGATTTGTGGATGTTCTCCTTTCCGTTCCTCAAAAGAAATACCACGAGATAGCGGAGAAGCAGCTCTCCCTCAAAAAGGAGCGGGTTGAAGGCCTCGCGGAAGAGGGCGAAAAAGAACTGGCATCTAAGCGCGTGATGAGCGGTTTGCGGGACTTGATCTTGGCTCAAAACACTCTTTCCGGTTATTGGGGAGAAAGCCCCGTCGAAATGCGCATGGACAAACGCAAACAGGAAATGCAAAGTTTTCTGGCCGGAAAAATCAGCGGCATTCTTGAGAATATTTCGCTTGCCGCTCATCCCAACCGTATCACCTATAGCGCTGAGGGGAAGATTAATCAGAGCCCGCAAATTGAGGCTTCCTACAAAGACGCTCGCGGCGGAATTCACGTTCCCATCAAGGGTCTTTCTCTTAAGTCTGATTTTTCAGAAGGACGCGGGACACTCGCGAGACATGCGCTCATGACGGACTCCCGCGGCTTGGCCCAGATTCCCATCGTGCGCATAGACCCTTCCCAATCTCGCGCCACTCTTCAAGTCGAGGTGGACGGAGCCGCCCTTTTTAAAACAGGCTCTATTCCCCGTTTTTTCTCGGCCCCCCAATGCACGGTGGACCTCATTAAGGCGCGTTCCGTCGCCTTTGCGGCGTTGGCTCCAGATGAGAACCTGCGAGAGAAACTGGCCACCTCCATTAAAAGAGTCTTGGTTTCCCAGGGGTTTAGCGGAATGGAAATACCGGGCCGCGCGATGAATTTAAAGTCCAGGATTCAAAAAGCCGTGGATCTTCATGCGGACTATCTGCTCCTGGTCTCCATCCAGGATAGCAGCCAAAAAGTCGGCGACTATGACCTCTACCAAGGATGGGCGCAAAGCGCGCTTTCTCTCTACGCCCTTCCCAACGGCGAACCCGTTTTTGATTCCGATGGCCCCGCTGCCAAGAGCAGCGCCATGAGGTCCCATCAAGCCAAAACAAAATCCACAAGCCGCGTCTTGTTTCGGATATCCAAATTTCTCACGGAGAAACTGAGAGGGGTTAAATGAAAATGAATCTCCCCTTCATCACCGTAAAAACAAATAAAATAAGGGAGGAAATATGCCTAAAAAATATAATTGTAAGCAGGTGCAGAACAAGATAGCGGAGAGCATCAAAAAACCTGAAACCATCTATAAGGCAGACTGTGTCAATTGGAGCGGTAGAACGAATGATTCTAACGAACTCTCTTCCGAGATTATTGCAGGACTGCTGTTGGAGAAAAAGAACTCCGGGTGGCTGAAAGGAATAGGAACCATCTCGCGGGAAGAGACTTATAATCCTCACCTGGGGGCAAAGTTCCAGAAAACCAAAAGTAATAGGAAGGAAGAGCAGTATGCAGGATGCCTGTTCAATACTAAGGCCAAACTAGGCACGCTAGGCAAGGTGATAGAATATCAGGTTCCTCTAAAAAATATACGTGGAGACAGAGCCGGGAAAATCGATTTGGTGACCTACAATGAATCAAAGAATAGCTTTTACCTGATTGAATTCAAGTTGAACAACACGAGTGATACGCTTCTAAAAACTGTCCTTGAGATTGAGACCTATTATCTGCAACTTGACCCTGAAAAATTTCGATGCGACTTTAACACAAATCCCCAGTCCGAGATTTATAAAGCGGTTCTTCTTCAGGGGAAACCAGAAGGTTGCCTTGCGCTGAAGGAAGCAAAGGAAGTAAATAAAATCAATCTCCGTCCCAAGCTCAAAAAACTCATCCAAAAATTGCAAATCGGCGTCTATGAACTTATAAATGATGGTAATATTGAGATTCTCTGCCAATAAAATCATGAGCGCGTCAAGGGAGCATGTCACGATAATAGTTGAAAAAAGTTGAGGCGATTTCCCCGGCTTGGTAACATCAAGTTGGGAAAAAGACGCACCAATGAGGAGAAATAGGAAGGTGTTTTATGCCGATGCTTCAATGTCCCGAATGCAAAACAGAAGCCTCAGATAGAGCGACGGTGTGTCTAAAATGTGGCTATGAGAAAAACTTAAAAATACCTCTCATTGCGGCACTCTTATCTTCACTCTGGCCCGGACTGGGGCATATTTATTTAGGAAAAGCCAGAGATGGGATTTTTATGGGCCTTAAGTTCCTGATGTTACCATTCCTGCTAGCCATACCCATCTTAGGGCTAGCATTCCTGTTAGCCATACTACCCAACTCCAGTCTAAAATTATTGGTGTCGGCCATATACATCTTTTTCGTACCACTATTCTTGCTAGTCATACTCATCTTCTGGATTTTGGGTATGTATAGAGCTTATCGCTGCGCAGAAGAAATCAATCGAGACGAGGCTAGGAAATGGCTTCCAACTAAGGGTGGCGCATCCGTCCTTCAAGTCCCCTCTAATCCAAACCCAGAGCCCAAGCAAACCTGTATCGTGTCGGAAATACAAAAACCTACCGTGTCCGAAAACAAGACGCTCATAGCCGGCAAATACGAGCTTTTGCGCCAAATCGGCCAAGGAGGCATGGGATTGGTCTATGAGGCAAAAGATCATTCATTGGGGCGCAGAGTCGCGATAAAAAAGATGCGTCCCGAGGTGGCGATGAATCCCAAGGAGAAAGCTCGCTTTTTGGATGAAGCCAAAATTGTGGCCCAACTTCGCCATCCTTCGATTGTGGATATCCATGAAATCATAGAGGAATCCAACGAAGTCTATTTGGTCTTTGAATATGTCGAGGGCCAAAACTTGGCGGAAATGATCGCCAAACACGGGAAACTAGCGGCGGCTGAAATGGGGTCTGTGCTCGGCGGGGTTTGTAGAGCCCTGGCTTTTGCCCACTCAAAAAAGGTGATTCATCGAGATTTAAAGCCCTCCAATATCATGGTGACGAAGGCGGAGGGAGCGAAAGTGATGGATTTTGGCATCGCAGGTCAGGCGCTGGACGCGATGAGCCGAGTGAGCCGAGTTGAAACCGCCGGGACTTTCGCTTATATGTCGCCGGAGCAGCACTTGGGGAAATGGGATGCGCGCTCGGACATCTACTCTTTGGGGGCGACCATTTACGAAGCCTTGACCGGGGATATCCCCTTCCGCGGCCCGGACTTTTTGGCGCAAAAGGAGCGCTCCGTCTTTAAACCTCTTACCGAGATTCTACCCGACTGCAATGTTCGTCTCAATGAAATTATTGTCCGATGTTTAAAGCCCGATCCCAAGGAACGTTTTCAAACGATAGAAGAATTCGCCCGCGCCGCCGGGGTTTAAAGATAAGAAAGCTGAAAATTATCTTGTAAGAAAATTTTAGGAGTGTTTCCACATGTTATAAAATTGTCCTAATGCTCAACAAACTGGCGTTCAAGAGAATCTGTTTTCACTTTATTCTTTTTTGTCTTATATTTGCGTCTCTAAGGCCCGCTTCCGCGCAAGGGTTTACAGAGCTGTGGACGTCGAATGTGGGGAATTTTGTCGTCTCCGTAAGTTATTCCCCAGACGGCAAGCGAATCGTCTCTGGGGATAATGGCGGCCATGTGCGCGTGTGGGACGCAGCGAGCGGTGAAGAGCAGTGGGAGTCCAAGAATGTGGGAAATACTGTCGTCTCCGTAAGTTATTCCCCAGACGGCAAGCGAATCGTCTCTGGAGATAATGGCGGCCATGTGCGCGTGTGGGACGCAGCGAGCGGTGAAGAGCAGTGGGAGTCCAAGAATGTGGGAAATACTGTCGTCTCCGTAAGTTATTCCCCAGACGGCAAGCGAATCGTCTCTGGGGATTGGACAGACCATGTGCGTGTGTGGGACGCAGCGAGCGGTGAAGAGCAGTGGAAGTCCAAGGATGTGGGGAGTTATGTCTGGTCCGTAAGTTATTCCCCTGACGGCAAGCGAATCGTCTCCGGGGATGGTTATTATGGTAATAGCGGCCATGTGCGCGTGTGGGACGCAGCGAGCGGTGAAGAGCAGTGGAAGTCCAAGGATGTGGGGAGTTTTGTCAACTCCGTAAGTTATTCCCCCGACGGCAAACGAATCGTTTCTGGGGATGAGACGCAGCATGTGCGCGTGTGGGACGCAGTGAGCGGGAAAGAGTTGTGGAAGTCCAAGGATGTGGGCGCTGTCTTCTCCGTAACTTATTCCCCGGACGGCAAGCGAATCGTCTCTGGAGATGATACGAACCATGTGCGCGTGTGGGACGCAATGAGCGGTGAAGAGCTGTGGAAGTCCAAGGATGTGGGGAGTTATGTCCGCTCCGTAAGTTATTCCCCAGACGGCAAGCGAATCGTCTCTGGGGATGGGACGAAGCATGTGCGCGTGTGGATTTCTAATAAGGCCGCGCGAGCGGCAGCGGCGGCTCATGCGGCGCAAGTCCAAAAGGCCGCCGAAGCACAAGCCAATCAAGAAGCCGCGCGGATTAAGACCATGGAAGAAATCGGGGTTGTAATCGCTTTATTCTTGCTCCTCGTGACTTGGAGATTTGTTTTAAAGCGCAAGAATCGGCCCCAAAGTGCCGCCACGTCCGCCGCTCCCGCATCAACCGCGCCATCGTCATTGACAAAACCGCCCTCCACCGCGGAGACCGTTGCCTCATCGGGCCAAACCCGCGAGGGACAATCCACCGCGCTGATCGCCGGGAAATACGAGCTTTTGCGCCAAATCGGTCAAGGAGGCATGGGATTGGTCTATGAGGCAAAAGATCATTCATTGGGGCGCAGAGTCGCGATAAAAAAGATGCGTCCCGAGGTGGCGATGAATCCCAAGGAGAAAGCTCGCTTTTTGGATGAAGCCAAAATTGTGGCCCAACTTCGCCATCCTTCGATTGTGGATATCCATGAAATCATAGAGGAATCCAACGAAGTCTATTTGGTCTTTGAATATGTCGAGGGCCAAAACTTGGCGGAAATGATCGCCAAACACGGGAAACTAGCGGCGGCTGAAATGGGGTCTGTGCTCGGCGGGGTTTGTAGAGCCCTGGCTTTTGCCCACTCAAAAAAGGTGATTCATCGAGATTTAAAGCCCTCCAATATCATGGTGACGAAGGCGGAGGGAGCGAAAGTGATGGATTTTGGCATCGCAGGTCAGGCGCTGGACGCGATGAGCCGAGTGAGCCGAGTTGAAACCGCCGGGACTTTCGCTTATATGTCGCCGGAGCAGCACTTGGGGAAATGGGATGCGCGCTCGGACATCTACTCTTTGGGGGCGACCATTTACGAAGCCTTGACCGGGGATATCCCCTTCCGCGGCCCGGACTTTTTGGCGCAAAAGGAGCGCTCCGTCTTTAAACCTCTTACCGAGATTCTACCCGACTGCAATGTTCGTCTCAATGAAATTATTGTCCGATGTTTAAAGCCCGACCCCAAGGAACGTTTTCAAACGATAGAAGAATTCGCCCGCGCTGCCGGGGTTTAAAGATAAGAAAGCTCAGTCGGGGCTATCCCATTGGCGTTTCGGTTGAAACGGATGAACATAACGGCATTACATAATAAACTCAGCCACTCATCGGTGCGTTTTTCCGGGTATTTCGTCAATAGATATTATTATTGAAAAAAATCAGTTCCCTCCAGAAAGAGCTTTCTCTAGCAAGATAACGATTTCTGAGCTTAAGGATCGACGTTCTTCATGAGCTCGCTCGATAACCTTGGTATGCAATTTTTTAGGAATTGACGCTGAAATACGAATCATCTGTTCTTCGGAATGTTGCCGCATACTCCTCCCCTTGACAAAGTATGTATTATGATGTATAATACATAATAAGTAAGCACATTACATTATTGATTATTCTACAAAAAATTAGTGCATGAAAGACGCTACGAAAAACTCAAAAGAAAAAACGGGGAGGAGAATGTCATGAACTTGAAAATCGAGTGTCCGAAGTGCGGAGCGAGAATAAACCTTAAGGAACAAGTCGCGGACTTGGTCGCTGAGGAAGGCCGGGCAGAGGCCAATCGCCTTATGAAGGAAGAACAAGTTAAGGCTGCGGAGGCGGCGGAAGAGAAAATAAAAATCGCGGTGGGCAGGGCCAAAACCGAAATCATTCGTGGCTTTCAAGAGAGATTCGCCAAGAAAGACCTGGAAATATCGGAAATCCGAAAAAAACTTTCGGAAGCTCAGGCTCGCGCACAGGAAATGGAATCGAAGCTGAGTCTTGGATCGGCTCAGGTTCAAGGCATCATCGCCGAGGAGGGATTGGGGGAATATCTCAAGAAAAATCTGCCGCTCGATTTGTGCGAGATCGAAGAAGTAGGGCAGGGCAAAAAGGGGACGGACGTTATTATTCACGTTCATCGGAACGGGACTCGCATTGGCGCGATGATTGTGGATGATAAATGGAGCGCCGATTGGAATCGAGACTGGCCGGAAAAAATCTGGGGCGACATGTTGCGGCACAAGGCGCAATTTGGCTATATCGCGGCGAATTCCTCGGCTTTTCCAAATGAGGAGCTTAGGGCGGCGGGTTTCGGCCTCGCGCCGTGCCGTCGTGCCGGAGTCAGAGTTTGGCTCATCGACAGAAGCAATCTTGCCTTCACTCTGGCCATGATTTTGGATGGAGCCGAGAAGCTCATCAAGCTCGCCGAAGCCAAGGCGGTTCACGGGGCGGGCAGCGAGGTCGTCGCGCGTATTCAGTCTTACCTGACGGACAGTTATGAACTCGATCTGAGAGAAAAGGCGAAATTCTTGAGCGCGGCGGTCAAGGGGCTTAATGACATTCAGAAAAAGGTCAATGTCGAGCATCGGCGGATCATCGAGGCATTGCGCGGCCTTTGGAGCGCGGAAGCCGGTGTTCATCGAAGTTTGACCGGTGGATTCGGGGAAGAAGCCGCGCGTCAGCTTCCTCAAATCGAGTTTGATAAGGGTTCTGAAAACTGAGGCCATTATGATGATCATGAAGCCGTATTCCATGTTGGTTATTTCGATTGTGGATTTGAGAAATAGAAGTTTCAAAGAGGCTCAATCCATTTACATGGAGGCTCGTCGGAAAGCTTTTCACGTATTAAATTTCATTGACAGAGACATGAATTGGAGCATGGAATTCAACTTGTACCAACCGCCGGGAATAGAGCTGCGTGATTTGGATTTAGGGTTACGTTCCTTGGATAAAAACAATTCCGGAATTTGGAGTTGCGTGTCGGCGCGTACGGACAATTGAACATGAAAAATCGAATCCGGCTGTTTCAGCTGTATATCTCCATAGGGGCGCAGGCATTGCGCCCCTATGGAGGGCGTGATGAAAAAAGGAAAATTCAAACCTTGCCGCTGGCTCAAACCGTCCGATGTGGCGCAAAAATTTGGGGTCAGCAAAAAAACGGTTCAGTCTTGGTGCCGATTGGGGATTCTCCCCTGCCGGAAATTTGGTCCCAGACTTTGGCTGATCAATGTGGAGAAGTTCGATGATTTCTTGGGGAGTGGTTTGTGAGCGCTGCATCCCCCGCGTTGCATTGCCCATCATGCCAGTGTCCTGGAAAGATCATCGGTTCCTATCCTTTCCCAGCTTCGCTTCCATCATTAGCCTCTCAAAAATCAAGGCTACTGACTATGGAAGAGGCGGCGGAAAAAATGGGTTATTCTTATTTTTGGTTGGCGCACAATTGGAAAGAGCTCGGGCTACACCCAACGAATTTCGGACATCGTCGTCTCTTTGAGGAAAGAGAAATTGAGAAATATATTTCCCAACATCGATATAGCTACAAGGGGCGTCCAAGAAAAAATCAAGTGGACGGAAAAACTTAATGAACGTCGTCAAAGAAGGAGATGTTGTGCGCTTTGAATACCGACATGGCGGAAACTATATTCGCCGTGTTGTGCCGATTACGGCCTTGACTGAATTCCTAATTGGCGGGCAACAGGCGGAATCGAATTTAGGGGCAGGCCAAGAGCCGATGACTTTTGAGAGATTCGCTCAGGAGCGTTATCTTACAATGAATGCGAAGCATCGACTGAAAGATTCCTCATGCAAACGTGAAATCTGGACAGTAAAATCGCTATGCAGATTTTTTGGACCAAAGAATCTTCACGAAATTATGCGTGAGGATTGGGAAAACTTTAAGCACGCGCGTCTTTCTGGAAAACTGGGGGTTAAACAAACAGGCTGCTCGGAAGGGACCGTGCTCAAAGAATTCAAATGTTTGCGGGTGGTTCTTCAATATGCGGCGGATTTAGGACTGATCCGCCGTAACGTCCTTGCTGATATTAAGAAACTCGGTCTTGCGGATGGAAATCGCGCCGAGGTTTGGCTTACAAAAGAAGAAATCGAAAAACTTCTCATTTGCTTGCCCGAACATCTGCGATTTTTGTTTGAATTCCGAATTTTGACAGGAGCGCGGCCTGGAGAAGCGAACCAATTTGGAAAAGAAAATATTGATTGGGAGAAGGGCGAAGTTTGGCTTTTAAATTCAAAACGGAAAAAAACTTCGCGGAAGAATGAACGCCGTTACCTCAAAATAAAATCACTTGGTCCGCGCTTTGGAGAATTGCTTAAAAGTCTTACTCCCCACCCCGTGAGCGGGCTTTTCTTTTGCAATCCAAAAACTGGGAATCCATATGCCGGAGTTTATTTGGCGCGTGTCTTTAGGAAGGCTCTGCTGAAATCGGGAGTCAATAAACCCGCTGTGTCCTACGATCTCCGAGGGACATTCGCCACTCACCGGGCCATGGTTGTCAAGCATTTTCGACAGTTGCAAACGGAACTGGGGCATTCTTCGCCAGATTCAATTCAGCACTATCTTGATCGGGCGCAACGTTTTGATGAAAAGGAATCAATTTTTTATGGGATTGAAGAACTTCAATGACGCTCGAAATGGGTGTGCGCTTGAGTGTGCGTTTTCGAGCAAAAAGCGACAAAAAGGAGCAAGAACCAGCAATCCAAACAGGAGGGACAGTTCTATGAAATTCCGCTTAAAAAATAAGAACTTCGTCGGGGGAAAACTGGCGGGGTCGTTGGGATTTGAACCCGTGGTCTCTGCCTTGAGAGGGCAGCGTCCTGGGCCGCTAGACGAACGCGCCGTTGAAGTTTATCTTAACATTTTTCCCTCTGAAAATGGATTTTTTCGAGAGCGGAGCTGTTCCGTTAAAAAATATTCCGCCAAAACCTAAGCGAGGATATCTTCCGTTTTAATTGCGGCGCTGGTGACGCCTTCAAATAAAGCGCCGTCTTCCGAAATCAACTGCTCGGAAAGCCAGGTGACCGGCTGGGGCTTGTAGGCGATTTCGATAAAGTCTCGGCAGCCAGCCGCATATGCCGATTCAACGGCCTGAAGATAAAGTTCAGAAGAATCGGCTTGGGAAGACAAAAGGAGGCGGATCCGCTCGGGATCTTTTTCAGCCTGTCCCGAGGTCCCCATGAAGACCGGCGCTTTAGGCGGCTTGATTTCAATAGCGGACAAAGCGCGGTCTAATTCGGCGCGGCAGGACGTGAATGCCTTGGTGTGATACGGCCCCTCGACTTTAAGGATTTTAATGCGGACCGGCCAATCCTCGGCTCGGGCTTTTTGAGCGAAGTTCTCAAGTTCAGCCATTGTTCCACCCAAGACACCGCGCCTTTTAGTGTTGTAAAGAGCGACCGAAATGGGGGCAAAGCGCGCGACTTCATCGACCACGTCTTTAAAATCATCCGCGCTGACAGAGGCCAGCCCCATCGGATCCGTAAAAGTTTTGCAGACCTCTGAAAAAGCCTTGGCGCGGGCGAAAATAAATTTTCCGGAGTCTTCCAGACTGATTGATTCCGCGGCGACCAAGGCCGCGACAATTCCCATGGAATGCCCAAGGGCGCCGTTGAGGCTTAATTCCGGATGCGCCGCTTTATAGGCGAAATAATTTGCCAGGTGATGAGCGTGAATGGCCCTTTGGGCGTTAAAAGTCAAGGCAAGCTCGGAATCGGGCATTTCGGTCAGCAGATATTCCAAATCCTCTCCCAGAAAAGGCTTAAGGCGCAAGAGGATATCTTTGGCGGCGGGAATTTTAAGGAGATCTTTTCCCATCCCGGACTCTTGAACGGATTGGCCGGCAAACATGACGCAATATTTTTTATCCATTATGTTTTTCCTATGAGATCATGAAGCTTGAGGCGGCGTATCTTCCGGAATGGGACAAAGAGAGGCTAATATCAAGCGACAGGCCTTTTTTGAGAACAATCGGAAGTCCCCCGTCATCGGACAATGCGAGAGCGGATGGAGATGAAAGATCATCGGAAGACTCGGCGATGAAGGAAAGTGCCCTTTCCCTCGCGAATTCGCTCGGGACCTGGCCCGGCGGAATTTCATCCACGCTCCATAAAACGTCTCCGGGATTATCCTTGTCGCCGAGAATCCCTCCGCGGAAGACCGCGATGCAATGGATTTTATCCTCGTCTTCATCGGTAAAAGAGATATCTAGTTTTGCCCCGGTGGGTTTGTGAATGACGGAATTTTTGAATAGGTCCGCTTCAAAAGAGAGAAAAGAGCCCGTTGGGACAAAGATTTTAGAGCGCTCAAGGGCCTTGGCCGCCGCTTCCTTGGCCGCGAAAAATTTCCAGAAAATCGTAAAGCGCGCTTCCTCGGGGCGGCTTTCCCAATAGGCCCGTTCTTTCGCGCTTAAATGCCGGGAAATCCATTCTGCGTCTTCTTCTCCCGCGCCGCTAAAATGTTCGAGGGCGGTTGGAGATTTAAGATCGATGACGTCGTTTCCGGAACAATTGCGGAGGATTTTAGCGGCTTTAAACCATTGATCCTGAAGATCCCCAATGGCGTTAAATAAACGCGTTGAAATTTGTCTTGCGGAAGTTTCTCCATCCATGACGGCAGGTAAAACCTTGAATTCCACGCGGAAACGTTCGCCCGTGGAGGGGGCGGTGGTTGAATAGAGCTGATTTTCTCCCCGGAAATAGACGCAGAAAAATTTCGCGTTTGGAACTTCAAGGGCCAGGCGCCCTAAAAAGTCCTTGGGTTTGTGCCGGTTAAACCAGCCGTGGCGGGATCTTGTCGCCTCTGGAAAAATGAAGACCGGTCCGCCGTTTTTTAAAATCCAGACGCACTTCTCGAAAACTTCTTGGCGCCCCTTTTGCGCGTCGTCTCCGTCTCCCGAGCGCGAAATTGGAATGCAGCGGCAAAGGTAGATGAGGCCGCGTATTAAATTTTTCTTAAACCAGCCGCCCAAGTAGTAGTAGTTCTCTATTTCAGGCGTCGACCAGGGGATGGAGGAATCGCGCATCGCCTGGGTCCAAGGAGAGGCCGCCCAGAAAATAAGGAACGAATCAATCATCGTCAGGTGGTTGGCGGCCCAGATGACCGGACCCTCATGATCTTGAAGAGCCAGTCGCACCTGCCTTCGGAAGGATTTGAGATCTTGGATTTTGTAGCGGAGGCGAAAGCGCAAAAAGGCGAGAATGACGAGATAAACGGCCCCCGCGGCCAGGGAACTTAAAAAACGCTGGCGGCGAAGCCCCTTTACGGCGCAGTTCGAGAGCACGTCTTGTAAGACAACCCCTAAGAAATCTTTTCCGCTTGAGAAACCGTGGAAGAGATTAAAGAGGCGATCTCAATGACCTTGGCCTCTTCTATTGGAGAACGCCTGGCCGCGCAAGAAGCGATTTCAGAAGACACCCGCAGTTTATCGGAGCTCATTTTTAAGCGCGTTTTTAACTCGGCTAACTCCGCGTTAAGGGCGGAAACCTTTTCATGGTCGTTGGAAGAGGACAATCCCTTGATTTTATCTTGAAGAAGAGATAGTTCTTGGGTCAGGTTGTCGTGGGCGGCTTTGTCGGCCTCGTAGGCTTTTCGCTTGGAATCGGCAAAACGCTTAGAGTCCGAGATGTCGCTGAGATAAGTTTTGGCTTGAGAGATCATCGTTTTTAGATTTTGGATTGCTTCCGCCTTTTCATTGTCGGCTAATTTGTCAATGCGGTTCATCAATTTTTTGATGGATTCATTCAGGCGGTAGCCTTCTCCCACGCTGGAAATATAGGCAAACCCGGCGACCTTGGATAAATAGGAGTCATTTTTGGGCATATGCCCCAGATCCATCAGCATTTTAACCGAAAGCCCGGGGGTCGCGGCGGTGGCGTCTTGCCCGTCTAAAATTCGGAGCTTTCCCAGTTCGCCGTCTTCCAAACGGAAATCGTTGGTTCCATCAATCGGCACTCGACGGGTTTTCTTGGTCAGGAATTGCCTTTCAATGGACATCGTGATGTCGGCCAAATTGGCAGATTCAATTCCCATTCCTATAATATGGCCGAGATAGGGGGTGTTGGCGTCGGCCTTGGACCAATTGGGTTCGTTGGTTGCGTATTTCTTAACCCCGGCGATGATGCGGCTTTCCGCATCTTCAGGCGTGATGGTATTTAAGTCGATCGCTTCGATAATCGTCTCTTTCCTTTTAAATGCCATAATATTTTCTCCTTATCTTTGGTATTTTAACATATTTTTTGTTACAATAAATCCGTCAGTTAAGTATCATGATGGGATTGAGGAGAAATTGGAAAATATGAAAAAGACTTTTGTTCAATTCGTCTCTGTTGGCATTGTCACAGTGGGAGTTCTGGCGTTTATTTCGTGTTCTCCCAAACATATCAAGGTCAGCGGCGTTCAGACCCCTCCGGCGGTGGCCGTATCCACCCCGACGGTCGCGGCTTCTTCAATGACCGAGGCCAGTTTGCGCGGAGGCGAGTTTGAAGAGGTTCCTCAACTCGTTTCAGTCTATTTTAACTATGACAGCGCGAAATTAAGCGCGGAGACTCGATCCATACTCAAGAAAAACGCCCATTATTTAAAAAATCATCCCGATTTGGACATTATGGTGACGGGCAACTGCGACCAAAGAGGAACTGTCGAATACAACCTCGCTTTGGGACAGCGCCGCGCCAAGTCCGTTCGGAGTTATTACATGCTTCTGGGAATTTCTGGCCATCGCATTGCCACGATTTCCTACGGAAAAGAGAAACTGGTTTGTTCCGAGATGACGGAATCATGCTGGTCTAAAAACCGGCATGCCGATACCGAAGTTCGCGAGAAAATCGCGGCTAAAAGCGCCGCTTCCATGACCCCTGCTTCATCTTCAACCACCGCTCCGGCTCCATCTGCCGGGCAATAACTGACTATTGGAAATAGGAAATCGCCGAAGGTTCTGAGTGCGCGCAAAAAAAACGGTTGTGCTTGCGGCTCTCGCCTTCGGCGTTTCTTTTTTTAGCGCCTGCGTCGCGACCCAACAGGATGTCGTAGACCTCGAAGCCCAGACCGACGCCTTAAAGCAGCAGTTAGTGGGCCTTCAAAAAACCTTGACTTCTCTCCAGGATAATCAGGCGGATTTGTCTGAACAGGTCAAAAATTTACACGACGATCTGGGCGTTTACACCGAAACAATCAAGGAAAATGAGAGTCAAATGAACGACCTCTCATCAAAAATAGACGACATGCGGGTGCAGATTGCCAATCAGGTTTTATCCATCGGCAAGGTTTTAACAGCGCAACAGATTAAAAGTCTTGAGGCGCAAAAAGCGGCCCTGGAAAAAGACGAAAAGGCGCGCGGGCATTCTCCAACGGAAATTTTTAACTCCGCCGATATCCGTCTTGGCCTCAAAAATTATGATTTGGCCGCTCAAGGCTTTAGCGAGTATTTGCAAAAATATCCCAACGGGGCTTTTGCCGATGCCGCCCTTTACAAGCTGGCTCGCTGTTATTATGGGCTTAAAGAGTGGAAAAAGGCTGGCGAGCAGTTCGCTCTTTTCATGACTCGCTATCCGAAAAGCAATTTAATCCCTTCAACGCGCTTAATGTATGCGCGCTGTTTGATTCATCTGGGAGGGAAAAAGAAGGAAGCGGAACAGTATCTGGAATCGGTTGAAAACGATTTCCCTCAAACTCCCGAGGCTCATTCGGCCGCCTTGGCATTGAAAAAACTCATTCATTCTTCTAAGTCGTCTAAGACCAAGAAAAAAATAAAAAGGCAAGCGCCTCAAGCGCAGTCGCAGTGAAAAAAACTTCTTGGGTCTTATCCGCTCTTTTGTTTCTATTTCAGTCTCCTCTTTGGGCGGATACAAACGAACTTTATCTTCAGCTTTCGGGGCAAAACCAGTCCCAGCCTCTTCTTAATTTAGCTTTGCCCCCGTTTTTCTCTCGCCCTGTGGGAGAAAAAAAAGCGGCCTTCATGGCCCATAACCTCAGGGATGTCGTGCGGGCGGATTTACTAATGTCACGTTATTTCAATGTGCTTGAAAACGGCCCGGCTTTTAACGGCTCTAATGCCAGGGAAATTGCTTCTGATTGGCGCAAGAAAGGCGCGACTTTTTTATTGACTGCGGATGTTTCAACGGCTCTCGACCAATTACAAATAACAGTTCATCTTTTGGACCTCAATTCCGGCTCGACCATTCTAGGGCATTTTTACAAAGGCAATTCTGATTCTTGGCGGGAAATGGCTCATCAGATGTCGGATGAAATCGTTGAGGCCTTAACGGGAAAGCCGGGAATCGCCCATACCCATATCGCGTTCTCTAATGATCAAACCACGCACAAGGAAATATATCTGGTTGATTACGACGGCCAAAATTTGAGGAGATTGACTTGGGATCATTCAATTGACATCTTGCCGCGCTTTACTCCTGATGGAAAACAGATTGTCTATACCAGCTATAAAAACGGGAACCCCGACCTGTTTATTCTGGATCTAAAACCTGGGAGTCATTCTCGGCCATTTTCGACCTATCAGGGGCTCAATATCGCCGGCGGTTTTTCTCCCAATGGCGACAAGCTTTTGATGACCCTCTCGCGCGGGAAAAATCCGAATATCTATATCAAAAACCTTGTCAACGGCCATCTGACTCAATTGACCAATGATAGAGGAGCTGACAGTTCACCCACGTTTTCTCCGGATGCCAGCCAAATCGCTTTCGTATCCGATCGGGCGGGAAACCCCGAGGTCTATACCATGGACTTGTTGACCGCTCGCGTCAAGAGGTTGACCATGCTCAACTGGTGCGATTCTCCTTCCTGGTCGCCGACAGGACAGTGGATTACTTTTGCCGGGAGAGTTTCTCCCACGGAAAAATTAGATATTCTTTTGACTGATATTACCGGAACCGATGAGCGCGATATTACTCATGGAAGTGGATCGAGCGAAAACCCGTCTTGGTCCCCGGACGGACGCTTTATCGTTTTTAGCCGGACAGGTAGAAACGGCATTTCCCGCCTTTATGTGATGGATGCCGACGGCTCCGCGCCTCATGCGCTTTTGAAAATTAAAGGAAATAGCGCGACTCCCTCTTGGTCGCGGTAGTTTATCTGACAGGAATCTCGGCGTTTAGCACTTCCGCTTTGCATCCCCTAGACAATCGGTAGCTTTTGTTTCTCCAGTTGATGTTTTTGCGGAATCCAGACAGCCAAATTCCCGTGGCGATAAAATCAAACAAGGGAATTCCAAGATAAGAGTAAAAAGGCATGGTCTTGCGCGCGATTTTCAAGTCTTGAATGATTCCCACCAAAATGCGGGAGAGAATAGTCGCTGTAAAAAGAACTAAAGCGGCCAGAACATGCCAATGGGTCGCCCAGGCGATGAACAAAAATAAAAAGGCGGCATGGGTGGGGGAGAAAAGAGGGGCAATCCAATAAAGATTGGGCAGGCAAGAATGAATGATAGAGGCCCATTTTGACAAATGCTGAAAAGTATCCTTGACGCTTTTAGTGGTTTCTCGAAAGAAAACAGGGCGGCTAAGAAATGCGTGTTTGCCGCCAGCTTTAACGACCGCCATCCCCAGAGAGTAATCGTCGGCGATGCGCTTTTCAAAGGATTCAAGCCCCCCGATTTTTCTGATGATGTCTTTTGAAAACCCCATCCAGGCGCCGGCGCAAAACGGAAAATTAAACAGATAATAACTTAGAGCTGCGGGGGTTGAAAATCCGTGGTTTAAGGCCACGGCGAAACTCATTTCCGCGGCGTTTCTGGCATCTGCAAAATAAGGCAATGCAAACACCGCGTCATAACCGGAGCCGAAGGCGCGAGCGGTTTCTCGAATCAACGCCGGGTTGGCCCAAGCGTCGGCGTCCGAGAAAACGATGAAAGGGGTTTTAGCTTTGGGAAAAGCCTCTATCATATTGTGTATTTTGCCCATTCGGTCCTTGCTGGGACCGGTTAAAATAATGGAGACGTTTCTATTCGCTTTATACTGGGAAAATCCTATCGCGATCGGATAAGCCGGATCATCGGAAGATTCCATTGCGATTAATATCTCAAGTCGGCTTTGAATGTCGGACTCGGCTATAGATTCCAAGGCTTCTCTAATTCCATCGTTGAGGCCGCGGATCGGGCGAATCAAGGTCATTTTTTCGGCAAAATTTGATTGGCTTGAGAAAGCGCTTCGCCCGAAGTGGCGGAAAGTGGCTAGCGCACAAGCCCACAAACCCGCGAGCAGAATTACAGCCCAGGCCGCAGAGAAACAATAGAGACAACTAAGCATAAGCCATCAGTCTTTAGATTATACATTTGATAAGATATTTTTGAACTGCTGATTTTAAATAAGGGGAATAAAGACATGAAAATTTGCGTAGTGGGTTGCGGTTATGTGGGTTTAGTGACCGGGGCGTGTTTGGCGGAGATTGGCCATCAGGTCGTCTGCGTTGATTCCGACAAGAAAAAAATTGCCGCTCTAAAAGCGGGGAAAGTTCCCATCCATGAACCGGGGCTTGAGGCTATTTTCAAGAAGAATGCGCGCCACAAAAGGCTTTCTTTCGCTTCCTCTATCAAGGAAGGAATGCGCATTAAAAATTCTCCTGTTGAGGTCGTATTCATCGCGGTCGGCACTCCTCCTCGTGAAGACGGTTCGGCGGATTTGTCGGCGGTTGAAAATGTCGCGGCCGAGGTCGCCCAGAATTTATCCGGCTATGCCGTCATCGTGGACAAATCGACGGTTCCAGTCGAGACCGGGGAATGGGTTTATAAAACGGTCGCGCGTTTAGCGAAAAAGGGAGTGGAGTTTGACGTCGTTTCCAATCCGGAATTTTTAAGCGAAGGCTCGGCGGTTAAAGATTTCATGAATCCCGATCGGATTGTTTTAGGAGTGGCGTCTCCGCGATCTGAAAAGGTCATGCGCAAGGTTTATGAGCCTATTGACTCAACGGTCCTTGTCACCGATGTCAAAAGCGCGGAACTCATTAAGCATGCTTCTAATTCTTTTTTAGCGATGAAGATTTCCTATATCAACGCGGTTTCCATTTTGTGCGAGAAAGTGGGCGCCGACGTCGGCTTGGTCGCCAAGGGAATGGGGCTTGATCGTCGCATCGGGCCGATGTTTTTCAACGCGGGAATCGGTTTTGGCGGATTTTGCTTTCCGAAGGATCTTGAAGCCTTTTATTGGATCGCGAGAAAGAAAGGCTACGACTTTCAAATGCTCAAAGCGGTCAAGGAAGTCAATGAGTTTCAGAAAACCTGGATCATTCGGAAATTAGAGGAACATCTTTGGAATTTGGAAGGCAAAACCGTGGCGATGCTGGGCCTTGCGTTTAAGCCCAACACCGATGACATGCGCTTTGCGCCAAGCCTGGATATCGCCCTTCACCTTAAAGATCGCGGAGTCAAGATTCGGGCGACAGATCCCGTGGCGCTTGACCGCGCGCCTTTTTGGCCGCAGATGAAAGGAGTGGTTTTATGCAAGGACGTTTATCAGTGTCTTCAAGGGGCCGACGCGGTGGCCGTGGTCACGGATTGGCCAGAATTTAAAGACCTTGATTTTAAGCGCATTTTTGGCCTTCTTAAAAATCCGCTGATTCTTGATGGGCGCAATCTCTATGACCCTCAAAAAATGCGCTCTTTGGGCTTTACCTATTGCGGCGTGGGTCGCCCGTAAAATAAGACGTAATTTCTGAGGGTTTTTCATATATAATATTTTCATGAAAATATTAACTCGTGCTGTCGTCTTGACGCTCGCGTTGTGGAGTTTAAGCGCTCTTCCGGCCGCCGCTATGTTCGCGGACGGCAATGTCAATCAAACGATGGGAAGCGGCGGCTACGTCGGAACCCAGGCCTCGGCCGATTTCGGCGGCGCCCTTCATTTTCAGCCATCCTTTGAAGAGTATCATGGAGACGGGACCAAGGGTTATACCTATCGGACCTATTCCCTGCGCGCCGCTTACGACCAGAAAACTTGGGGCTTGGGACTTTCGGGAGGCGCGACCCCAACCATCGACGGTTATAATAATTACTTTTTTGGAGCCGACGGAGTTTTGAGTTTAACCCCGGGCGGAGGGCCGCCCCTGCGCGCCGCGGCTCAAGCCTCTAATCCTTATTATTGGGGGCCGGAAAGCGCGGGTCTGGGCGGAGTAGACTTAAGAGCTGGCGTCAACGAAATCCACAACGGCGAGGGTTCCACTTTTTTAGGCCATGCCGGAAGCGCCAATTTCGGGCAAACCAATTTACACGGCTCTGTCGATGCGGCGTTGATGGATAATCTAATGACCGTCAACGTAACTAAATCTCTCTATGACCGCAATCTGGGAGGGTTGGGCGTTCAAAATGCGGAAGTGACCAACTTAGACGGGGTGACCAACGTGGTTTTGGGCTTTCCGGATATGTCGGTCAACGCTAAAATCCAAATGGAGATGATTCCATTTTTGACGCCGTATCTTTCTTACACCCATACGACCTTTCAGTTAGGAGCGCAGGCCTCCGACGCTTACGCTTTCGGGGTCGCCGCCAATATGATGATGCTGGCTTTTAACGCTTCCTATGAGCATTATGTTCAGCCGGGAACGACGGCGGAGAATTTTATCAACGTCGGCGTCAGTTTAAAGCTTTAATCTAGAGATAAAAAAAGCCCCTCGGAATTTCCGAGGGGCTTTTTATTGACCGCTTATTTGCTCGATTCGACCGAGAAGCCCTTTGATTTCCACTCCGCGATTCCGCCGACCAGTTCCTGAACTTTAAAGCCTTTTTCGGCCAACATCAAGGCCGCTTTGGGCGCCAAGGCGCAGGTGATGTTCCAACAGTAGAGGACAATGGTCTTGTCCTTGGGGAGTTTGGAGAGGTTGCTGACGATATCCGCAAACGGGATATTCATCGAACCGGTGATATGTTCCTTTTTGTAGGACTCAGAGTCCCGAACATCCACCAGGAAAACACTTTTTTTCTCAAGTGCGGAGCTAAGTTCGTGCGGAGTCGTCTCGAACTGAAGTTTCGCCTTAAAATAATCCACGGCGCTCATTTCTTTGGTTTCGGTGATCATTGTTTTTTCTCCTTTTTTTAGTTTTGAACGGGGAATATAAAGCTTTCCCGTTTCTTCTTCTATTTTGGCAAATTATGCGGATATTAGCGAACAATCTTTGAAAATAAAAATCGCGATTTTGTAAAGTAGATAAACTCGAAAGTAGATAAACTCGTTTGATTAGGAGAAAGAATATGAGCCAATGTCATGGATATGCCGCCAAAAGCGCGACGACGCCTCTGGAACCGTTTTCATTTGAGCGGAGAGCGCTAGGACCCAAGGACGTTCAAATTGAAATTGCCTACTGCGGAATCTGCCATTCCGATATTCATTCAGCTCGAAACGAATGGGGGGCGGCGGTCTACCCCATGGTTCCGGGACATGAAATTGTGGGACGAGTGGTCCGGATTGGAAAAGAGGTGAAAAAATTTAAGGAAGGCGATTTTGCCGGGGTGGGATGCTTGGTTGATTCTTGCCGGAAATGCGAGTCTTGTCAAAAGGGGCTTGAACAATTTTGCGCGGGGCCTGCGACATTCACCTATAACAGCGTTGGCCGGGATGGACTAGCGACACAAGGAGGGTATTCCTCCCATATCGTGGTGGATGAGGATTTTGTTCTCAAGATCGGCAAGGGCCTTCCCCTTGAGCGCGTCGCGCCTCTTTTGTGCGCCGGAATTACGACCTATTCCCCTCTTAAGCGTTTTAAGGTCGGTAAAAATTCGCGCATTGGCGTTCTAGGCTTGGGGGGCCTGGGGCACATGGCGGTTAAAATTGGAAAGGCTTTGGGAGCGGAGGTTTTTGTCTTGAGTCATTCTTCGTCTAAAAAAGAGGACGCTAAACGCCTGGGAGCGGATGAATTCATTCTCTTGTCTGATTTAAATGCCGTATCCAAGATGGCTGGGCATTTAAATTTCATTATTGATACGGTTTCAGCTAAACATGATTTAAATTCCGCCTTGGGAATGCTTAAGTTAGACGGAGCCTTGACCTTGGTCGGGGCTTCTCCGGTTCCGCTGGAGGTGGCGGCTTTTCCGCTGATCATGGGACGAAGAACGTTGGCGGGTTCTCTCATTGGCGGCCTTCCTGAAACTCAAGAGATGTTAGATTTTTGTGAAAAGCACAAGGTCTTAGCCGATGTCGAGGTCATTAAAATTCAGGACGTCAACCGCGCTTATGATCGGATGATGAAAAACGACGTTCGCTACCGGTTTTCAATTGACTTGAAAACTTTGGGTTAAACGTTTCTGCCGCTAGCGTCCTTCCCAAAGAGTGTTTGGAGTGAGCGCAGGCAGCGTATTTAGGATCGGAAAGAGGTTCGCGTGAATTGCGCTGGAACCAAAAGCGCTTAAAGTTGTTCCATCTGTCCATGGCCCCTTGGCGCAAGTGCCGATGGAATTGTTCCACGGCCTTGCGACTACGCTTGTAACGCTTCCTGAGACGTACGACGGCGGCCGCATCTGACACAAATCGGCGACCTCGTCTCCGCGAATGGAATTCCAAGCCTGGGGATAGCTGGGATGATTTCCCGGCGTTGGAAAGGGATCCGTGACGGCCTCGATTGTCTCATGCGACGACACTTCGGTCGCGCCGGCAAAATCCAATCCGCAATCGGGCATGACGCCGTAGAAAATTGCGTCGCCATGGGAGGTTTTAAATCCATCATGGTAGGCGTCAAAGGTTTCGCAGGAACCGCCTGAGCCGCCTGGCCCCTTGATGCGGACTCCTCGCGGGAAATAGACCATATAAAGAGTGTTGGCATCCGGAGAGGGTAAAACTCCAGATGCGATCTGAGCGGAAAGTTCTTTTTGGATCATCCTGTCGGTCAGAGTTGCCGCTTGATTGCGCGGTTCGATCATTTTCTGGCCGATTAATCGGCCGTGCCCGATGGTTTGCCCGGTTCCTTTTCGTCCATCCACGGCGGGAATATCCGTTTTATACTGGGCAAGAACATCCATGTAACTGCTGTCGAGAATCGAGCGGTAAAAAGGCGCGAGCTTTAGCTGAAGCTCGGTTCCGACCTGATCGCCCCAATAGACGATAAAAACCTTGACGTGAGAAATGACGGGGCCGCCGTAATACTTCAGAACTTGTCCCGAGTTCCCTCTGAGAACGCCCAAGTCTTCAAACTGTCGCGGAGTGACGCGGTATTCCCCGTAAGGAGCCGCGAGAGTTAAGCGAGGCAAGAACAGAAGCGACAAAAAAAACAGCGACAGGAAATTTACTTTTTTCATTTTTTCTCCGCGCAATTATTACTTTAACTTAGTAATCATATAATATGATTTATTATTAGGCTTTTCCATGGGCCGAACATCCCAAGACTCTTTCTCTAAGGTTATTATTGCCCATTTGATATAAGTAGTATATAATGAAAAATCCGTGAAGAAGAACTACCAATTTTGGATTGTGATGGTCACTGTTTGGGTCGCGATTTATTTGTTTTATTCGCATAAAACTTCTTTGGAGACGCTTCCCCGTGTTCGGAAAGATGCGGTCTTGTCTCGAAATCGTTCTTCTAACTCCTCAGATGAAGACTCAGATTCAGTTTCTTCCGCAACTGTCGTCAAAAATCGGCTACAGACTCCAAATCCTCCGCCTCCCGTCGTTCCCACTTTAAACCAAGGGAACACTCCAATAGATTTAAATGAGAATGCTTCTCAATACGACACTTATTCGCCTTCAGGCAATGACGGTCCAGACCTAAAAAACATTGAGGACGATTATTCAAATCAATTGAATTCCGATCTCAATGGGCTTAATTCCAATATTAATGTCAACTCTGATATCGGGAATTCCGACTTCGGGGCCAGCGATGTCGAAGGAAGATAATTGGGTGCCTTTAAGGCGCTAATATAGCGTTTTCCAGGACAGGCAAAAAAGTGTTGTATAATCTCAATAATGGGCGTGTAGCTCAGCTGGGAGAGCGCCTCGTTCGCAATGGGAAAAAGGCCTTTTTCCCGGGTTTTGATCCGCCTCTGTTTTCCTTGTTCCAGCTTGATTTCTCGTCGAGAAATCGCGTTATTCCGTTTTGACGGGCTTTTTTGCGGTTTTGCCGTTTTTGACCCAGTATGGACACTTTTTGGACACCAGTTTTTTCCCCTAAAAAGCGAAATTTTCTAGAAAGATTCCGAGGCGCGATCTTTTTACTTTCTTAAAGTGCAAACTAGAACATTAAATTTAGAATGTGTTTTTATAAATTATATTTATAGATAAACAATAGTTATAATTATAGTTATTCGCTTATTCATACTATATTGACAATATTAATTTTATGTGCTATCCTTTATAAATGAGAAAGCTCAAGAGAATGGGAAACAGAATATGGAAAAATTAGAACTTGAAACACTGACAAGTCACCTTTGGGAATCCGCCAACATTCTGAGGGGAAGCATTGACGCCTCCGACTACAAGAATTATATTTTCGGTCTCCTCTTCCTGAAAAGGCTGTCCGATGTTTTTGATGAAGAAGCTGAGAAACTCTTAAGAGAAGGCAAGAGTAATAAAATCGCGCTCGAAGACCCTGATGAGCACGAGTTCTTCATTCCTCCTAAAGCCCATTGGAAATATCTGACCACGCTGACTCACAATTTAGGGGACGCCATCAACAAGGCGAATGATCAACTCGAAGAGCATAATCGCTCTCTTGAAGGCGTTTTGTCGGCTACCGATTTCAATGACAAGGAAAGGCTTCCCGACGGCACGCTGTCCAAGCTCATTATTCATTTTTCCAAGCTCCGCTTGCGCAATGAGGATTTGTCCGAGCCCGATATTTTGGGGCGCGCCTATGAATATCTGATTTCCCAGTTCGCCGATGACGCGGGGAAAAAAGGCGGGGAGTTTTACACGCCAAAAGAAGTCGTGACACTTTTGGTCGATATTCTTGATCCAAGGGAAGGCATGTATATTTGCGACCCGGCTTGCGGCTCCGGCGGAATGTTGGTTCAGGCCGTTCACCACCTTAAGGCCATCCATCAAAACACGAAAAACCTGGTTTTGCACGGCCAAGAGAGAAATCTCGGCACTTGGGCCATCTGCAAGATGAATATCTTGCTTCACGGAATCTCGGGAGCCCGGATCGAGAAAGGCGACACCATCCGCGAGCCGAAGCTGCTCCAGAAGGGCAAGCTCGTCGAGTACGACATCGTGATCGCGAACCCGCCGTTTTCACTGAAGAATTGGGGCGTCGAATCCGCCGCAAGCGACGCTTTTGGGCGCTTTAGATACGGCTTGCCTCCAAAAAGTTATGGCGACCTTGCCTTCGTCCAGCACATGATCGCGACGCTAAAACCTTCCGGACGGGCGGGCGTCGTTCTTCCGCATGGAGTCCTTTTCCGCGGCGGCGCGGAGGGGAAGATTCGCCAAGGCATACTTGAAGAAGATTTAGTCGAAGCCGTGATCGGCCTACCCTCGAACTTGTTTTACGGCGCGAGCATTCCGGCTTGCCTGTTTATCTTAAACAAGAAAAAGCCGGTTCAGCGCAAGGGCAAGGTTTTCTTTCTCTATGGTGCGCGAGACTTCCAACAGCTCAAGAATCAGAACGAACTGCGCCCGGAGGACATTGAGAAGATCGTCAAGGCCTATCAAGCCTATGCCGCTATCGAGAAATATTGTCGCCCGGTGGCCTTGGATGAAATCCGCCGCAACGACTACAACCTGAATATCCCGCGCTATATCGACATCACCGAAGCCGAGGAGTCAATCGACGTTCAAGCGACCATCAACGAACTGGCCCAACTGAAAAAAGAACGCGGCCAATCCGATGACAAGGTCGAGGGCTATCTGAAAGAGTTGGGTTATAAGGTTTAAGCCTAAGGGATTTTATGAACAGAGAAGAAATCGAGCAGGCCCTCGCCGCTTTAGGCGAGCAGCTCGCCGCGCTCAAGAAGCCGCATGTCGATATGCTCGTCTGCGGCGGGGCGGCGCTCCATGCTTTGGGGTTGGTCACAAGGACGACCAAGGACGTGGATGTTGTGGCTCTTGTTTCAAAGAGCCCCACGGACGGCCTGATCATGAGTTCGGCCAATCCTCTGCCGCCGCATTTAATCGAGGCCGCGAAGAAGGTCGAGCGCGATTTCCGGCTCAAGGACGGATGGATCAATCCGGGCCCGACCTCGGCATTGGATTTTGGATTGCCCGAAGGAGTGCTTGGACGCGCGGAGTTGCGCAATTATGGAAGCGCGCTCACGGTGCGCTTTATCAGCCGGTATGATCAGGTGCATTTCAAGCTCTACGCGGCGGTCGATCAGGGTGGAAAGCACTATCAGGACTTGTTGGACCTCAGGCCCACCGGAGATGAGCTGGAGAAGGCCGCGCGCTGGAGCATGACGCACGATGTTTCGGAAACCTACCGCAGCGACGTGAAGCGGATTCTAAAAGAGATGGGGCATGGCGATGTCGCTCAACGACTTTAGAGAAGCGCTGCTTGACAGGCTGCTGACCTTTCTTTGGCGGCAGTGGTCGGCTTTGGGCGTTTTGGGGGATTCCAGCGCGGAAGAGAGTTGGATCATCGACCCGGAAGCCTTGCTCATTTTTTCTTTGCCCATCGCACGCTATGAGCCGCGCCTGTTTGACGAGATTTTGGCTTGGCTTTTGACCAATGGAGAGCGGCTTGACGCTTCAAGACTGAGACAGCTTCTTTCAAAGGAAGACGAGGACGTTATTGCCGTAATCGGCGGGGCTTTGCGCTATGTTGAAGAGCGCGGGCAAGAGAGAAAGTGGAAAAATCTCGCCGCGTTTTGCCACAGCCGACAAGTCTCGATGCGCGGCGTTGAGGAACCGCTCTTTAAAGAAAGATCGGGAATTTTCCATCCTCGGGCGGAAGGCGACAAGCGGGACCCCTCTTTTGCGGCTTTTGGTTTCAACCGTCCCCGCATTAAAATTCAAAAACCGGCTAAAGAAGTTCCAGTCAACGCCAGAGCCAATCTGCGTTTTCTTTTGCGCGCGCTTTTCGGCACCGGCGCGAAATCAGAGGCCTTGCTTTATCTCATGACCCACGAGAGCGCCCACCCGCGCGAAATCGCGGAGGCGGTCGGTCTTTTTTGGCTGAGCCTTCATCAGGCTCTTTTAGGTCTCGCCCAATCGGGTCTGGTGCTCACCAAGCCCAAGGGCAAGAAATTGGAATACTGGCTTTCTCAAAGAAAGTGGTGGGAGTTTTTGGCTTCAACCCATTTTGATGACGGAGCGTCTCCGAAATGGCTGGACTGGATCGCTATTTTTAAGGGCCTTGAAAATGTTTGGAAAACGCTTGACGATCTCGCTAAAAATCCCCGCTCGGATTATATGGCTTCGTCCAAACTTCAAGACAGTCTGGAGTTCGTCGCCCAAGAGTTCGCCCGCGCGGGTTTTGACGTTCCCATTCCGAAAGCCGGTCTTACGCCTCAATTGCATCAGCGGATGGCTCTGCGCTTCTTAGGCAAAATAATCGGGCTTGAAAACGAAGCCGATTTCGCCAAGGTTTAAATCATGACCAATCAAATTACCACGCTCGATATGGGAAAAAAATTCAAGAAAACCCCCGCCGGCGAGATTCCGGTGGAGTGGGATGCAACAAATATAGATTCTATTGGTGAATTGGGGCGAGGACGCGTTATTAATCAAAAAGAAATTAATGAACACCCTGGGCCATACCCGGTCTATTCATCCCAAAGTAAAAAACAAGGGGTGATGGGGTATATTGATACATTTGACTTTGAGGGCGAGTATGTAACATGGACAACTGACGGAGCATACGCGGGGACAGTTTTCTTTAGGAGTGGTAGGTTTAACTGCACGAATGTTTGTGGAACAATAAAAGCTAACGGCAATCATCCTATCTGTGCTGAATTTCTTGCCTATATACTCTCGATGTATACAAAACGCCATGTGAGCTATGTGGGCAATCCAAAACTCATGAACAATGTGATGGGAAAAATCTTTTTCCCCTACCCTCCACTCCGCGAGCAAAAGAAAATCGCCGAGATTTTGACCGCGGTGGATGAGTCTATCGAGAAAACCCGCGCCGTCATCGAAAAAACCAAGGAACTCAAAAAAGCCCTCATGCAAACCCTTCTTACCCGCGGCATCGGGCATAAGAAATTCAAGAAAACCCCCATTGGGGAAATCCCGGTGGAGTGGGAGATAGTGCGGCTGGGGAATATGGCAGAGCAGTCCGATGAGCGGTTCATGCCTTCGATCTTAGATCAACGCCCATATATTGGACTTGAACATATTGGTAGCGGCGATGGGCGTATCCTGGCCATTGGCAACTCCAAATCCATCTCAAGTCTCAAGACTATTTTTTATAAGGGAGATATTCTATTTGGCAAACTCCGCCCCAATCTTAAAAAGGTCGCAATGGCTCCGTTCGATGGGGTTTGTTCCACTGATATCATGGTGATAAGACCCCGCGAAAACCTAATTCCAGCGTTCTTGTATTATCTTCTCCAATCTGACAATGCCTTTGGTTTTGCAATTGGGACGTCCGGCGGCACGAAGATGCCGCGCACGTCATGGCCATTATTCCGGAATTATGAATTTCCCTGTCCGTCGCTATCCGAACAAAAGAAAATCGCCGAGATTTTAACTGCGGTGGATGAGAAAATCGAAAAAGAAGAAAATGCGCGTAAAACAATGGACGGGCTTAAAAAAGGCCTGATGCAGGCACTTTTGACGGGGAAGGTGCGGGTGTAAACAATGAATTTAGGATTTAGCTTCATCAAGGAGCACTGGACTGCGGGAGTTGCGGCTATTTTAGGCTGGGGTGTCGGATTTTTAATGGATATTGGCAAGGAACATTTTAAGCGCAACCTGCGTCTGCGCGAGGAACATGCGAAAGAGATTCAAAATGAAATCCTCGCGCCTATTTACAATCACCTCAACGGGTTTTATCTGCCGGTTTGCCAAATGGAGATGTCGCCATTGGAAGTGAGTGCGAAACAAATCCATCGCAAGGAGGTGGGCTCTGTTGCGGAAAATCCATATGTTCAGACGGAGCACGCCATCACAATTAAGGCGCTGGGTATCCTAAACTGGAAAGGAAATTTAACTTACACGTTGCCTCCCTGGCCTAAAACTGAAGGATTCCTGCGCTATTTTGACGATGCCCTAAAAAGGCATTATCCTGATCTGCTCCAGCGTTGGCAAGGGTTTCGTGATGGATACGAATCGGCGGCGCACAAAGCCCAACAGGTTGCGGAATCTTTTATTCCAAAACTCCAGGAAGCTATTGGACTCAAAGCGGGATTAGCAGGATGTCTTGGACCAGAACCCGATCTCTGGGCAAATTATCCAGAGCTTGCCTTGCTCGTGTTTCATCGCCAGATGGGAATAACAAACGAGTCGCTCTCTTCATTTGATGGAGTGACAATTTCTGGCGGCGCTCGCGTAATGGAAATTAAGACTTCGCGCAGGCAAAAGGCTGTTATTCGATGCGGGGGGCCTAAAGACTCAAAAAAAATTATTGATATCGTCGACCAAATCGCCAAAGATTCATCCGGGGTCGATGGAATCAAGATTCTATTTAAAAACTTGGAAGCTGAGGCCGAGAAACTGATCAAAGACGTTCGTTTCGCCTTGGCAAAAAAACCGTCTCCCAGAAGATGCTCAATGGTTTAATCATGCCCGCCACGCCAAAAAGAAGTTTCAGCTCATCATCATTGCTCCAGCTTAAGCTCCAGCAGCGCTTATGGTTGAGGTTTTTTGTTCAGACGCGTAACATTCTTGGAGAAAAATTGGATTCAAAATATTATGGCGATCCAGATGCGTACGCAAAGGCTTTTATGGCGCTCACTTTGTCAGAGGATCGACGCTCCATTCTCGCGTTTACTCCTCTTCCTACTGATAATATCCTGAATGAATTGGCCATGGAGGTGGCATACCGATTGACCCAAGCCGTCTATACCACTCCCATGCCGATGGGCTTGTCCCCTGTTGAGCCGGTGCTTGATGAGAATATAGACAATTCCCAGCTTTTTGGGCCATTGCGCGATGTTCGGGAAGACTTATTCTCCGGAGGGGAAACTCCACCGCACAACCTGCCAGAGGAGATTTACCCGGAAGAGTTTTGGAACACGCAGTTCAATGCTTTAGAAGAGCGCATTTGGATTGAATTTCTTCTTTACTTGGCGAGAACTTGCTTCTTAAAGGATGAGTCGGTATTGCTTAGTATCAGAGCTATCGCTCATCTCTTCAGAGGTATTAAGGGCAATTTCGCGGAAGTCTATGGAGCGCTACCATCCGAAGAGGATATTAAAGCCGCACAAAACGCTTGGAATAAATTCTATAGCGACAAAAAAACCGTGGAAAGCTTGTCTGATTTTAATGAAATTGCCAAAAAATGTTTGCGAGAGTTTGACGAAGACGAAAAAAAAGTGGGGGGCCTCACGCGGTTCTTTGCGTCTTATGCTCTTGGCAACGCAATGAACGCATTATTCGATAATAATCCAGCTACTGCGGGCAAGTCATTTGAGGAGCATGAGAATTGGATTGAAAGTTTCTTCCGCGATGGCAGTGGGCCAACTCGATGTGAACAAGAGTTTGGAAATGCTTTAGCCTCAACCCCGGCGATGTGGTCCGTGGTTATCCCGATGCGGTCAAGATTCAATACTCCTATTGACCTTCCAGAACTTTCTCTAAAAATTGAATCTAAAAATCCGGATCCCTCCAAAATTCCAGACAATAAGGA
This sequence comes from bacterium, assembly GCA_021810245.1. GTDB lineage: Bacteria > Elusimicrobiota > Elusimicrobia > UBA1565 > UBA9628 > JAKAQV01. The sequence goes on along the minus strand of JAJZJF010000005.1, from coordinate 17,481 downwards.
GTTTCCCCAATATTTTTTCTTCACGGATATTCAGGCACATGGGCCGAGAAGTGCGAGGGCTGTCGCCTATGAAAAACTTAATGTGTTCCTAAATGGTTTAGCCTTAACTTTACGGGAAAATCCTGACGTCAAAGCATTGCAAACTGCTTTTTGCAGGAAAGAAAAAACGGTGTATTGGAATTGGACCAGCGATGGAAGAAGAGCGGGATATCCCTCTCAGGCTCTCGCTCACGAGGCGTTGGCTCAAGTTGGGGAGTGGTCCGCGAAACTTATTGAACTCTCTAAAAAAAATCAACTTGCGGCGTGCGTGCTTGAAGCATTGCGCCTTTATCGCGGCGCAAAAACTGCGGAGGATAATCAGTCCCGATTTACGGGGCTCTGGTTGCTGGTTGATTTGTTTCTCCAGCATTCAAATAATCCTGAAAAAGATTTACCCCTGTATCAACTAATTTATGTTCCTAGAAATTCGCCCGTTATGGGGACTCCTGAATACGCGCAATTTCAGAAAAAAAGGTTAGAGCTATTTAAAAAAGATACGAAGAAGTTTTGGGAAATCCGAAACAATGGCAGTGTTCATCATGGGAAATATCCAAGATGGGAAAGGCGCGCCCTTAATATATGGACTAAAAAACTGGAAGATGCCGCAGTGTGTGCGCTCAGATATTATCTAAATACTGTTCTCCAAAAGAATAATTCAAAGGAATTTCCTAAGGAGTGTCTGGAAAAGCTTCAAGAACAATTCAAACAACAAGGCGTGCTAACGTGAACCCTAAGCTTAACGAAGACACCCTTTCCGAAAAACCGGCCATTGAGCAACTTGCGAGAATGGGCTATGAATTTATCCCCGGCGAGAAGCTGGATCCGCAGGAGAGCGAGAATTCCGAACGCGGTTCCCGGCGCGAGGTCGTGCTGAGCGGCCGCTTGCGCGCGAAATTGGCGGAGCTAAACCCCGAAGCGACGGAGTCTACGATCGATAAGGCCCTTCGGAAAGTCGCGAGCGTTCAAGGCTCGGGGCTTTTGGATGAAAATAAACTATTTCATGCGGCGCTTGTCTCGGGCATCAGCATCGATCAGGAAACGGGCAGGGGACGGCGCGGGCTGACGATTCGATACATTGATTTTGAGAACCCGGAGAAAAATGATTTTCTGGTCGCCAATCAATTTTGGGTCAAGGGTCCAAAGCTGACCGACAGGCCGGATATCGTCATTTTCGTCAACGGCATTCCCCTGGCCGTCATCGAGTGCAAAAGCCCGGTCGCGAAAGAAACGGGGATTGTCGACGCCGTGGAACAACTCTTGCGCTACCAGCGGGAAATTCCGGCTCTTTTCCGCTCCAATCAAATACTCATCGGCGTAAATCTCTTTGGGGCGAAATACGGGGTTGTCGGCGCGGACCTTGATCATTTCCATGAATGGCGGGAAAAACCGGATGAAAAGATTCCGAATCTGGCCGATCACGCTTCCGTCAAAGAAATGCTGGCTCTTAAGTTGATTAAAAAAGGCGATCTTTCCGCAACGCCGGCCGCCCAAGACGTTCTCATCGCGGCTTTGCTCAATAAAAAAAATCTCTTGGACATTGTCCGCGATTTCATCGTTTTTGAAGCGGATGAAAATAAAATCGTCAAGAAGATTTGCCGTTACCAGCAGTTCACGGCGGTGCAAAAAATCTCCCGCCGGGTTCTTGAAGAAAAAGACAAGAAAGGCATCGTCTGGCATTGGCAGGGTTCGGGAAAGTCTCTGACCATGCTTTTTGCCGCGCTCAAACTCCGCCGCGAGGAAGCGCGGCTTAAAAACCCTTATTTTCTGATCGTCACCGATCGGCGGGACCTCGACAAGCAGATTTCCGACAATTTTCGGGATTGCGGCTTTCCCAACCCCATCCGCGCGGAGAGCTCTCGCGATCTCTACCGGATGCTCTCAGAAGGAGTCGGCCGGACCATCATGACGACGATACAGAAATTCCGAACAATGCCCGAGAAGGCTCTTTCCACCTCCGACAATATCATCGTGCTCACGGACGAAGCGCACCGGACTCAATACGGGAATCTCGCTTTTAACTTGCGCAAAGCCCTTCCGAACGCGGCTTTCTTCGCCTTCACCGGGACGCCGCTTGATAAGAAAAATCGCAACACCTACCGCCTCTTTAGTCCTGAGGGCGAGAGATACCTCCACAAGTACGGCATCGCGCAGGCCGAGAAGGATAAAGCCGTCGTTCCGATCAAATACATGAGCCGCTTGGCGGATCTTCAAGTGGTCGGCGCTTCCTTGGATTCGCTTTTGGCGGGACTTTTTCCGGATAAAAAGAAAAAGGAAATCGCGGATATCAAGCGCGAGTATGCGACTCCGGATGTCTTGGCTGCGGCCCCGCGGAGAATCGATCGCGTCGCCTTGGACATTGTCGAACACTATCAGCAGGCGATCAAGCCCAATGGATTTAAGGCGATGATCGTGGCCGAGACTCGGCAGACCGCCGATCTCTATAAAAAGGCTTTGGACCGGCTCATTTCTCCCGAGCGCTCCGAAATCGTCATGACGATAGAAAGAGATGACCCGCAGGATTGGCAGGATCATTACCGCCTGAGCGACGAGGCGGAAGACCGCGTTAAAGAGCGCTTCCTTGATCCGAAGAGTGAACTCAGTTTTCTTATCGTCTGCGACAAGCTTTTGACCGGCTTTGACGCGCCGATTCTTCAGGCGATGTATCTGGACAAGCGCCTGAGAGAGCATACCCTCCTTCAGGCGGTGGCGCGGACAAACCGCACCTATCCCAGGAAAAATTTTGGCCTGATTGTGGATTACGCGGGGATCGGCAAGGAGTTGGCGAGGGCGCATGAAGAATTTAGCGCGGAAGACCTGGAAGGGCTTTTCCGCGCCGATGACGTGGAGAGAGAACTCAAGGCCTTGGCCGATTACCGCAAAGAATCAATGGGGTTTTTCGCCGGCATTTCGCTTAACGGCGAACCCAAAACGATACTCCAGAATTGCCTTGAAGCTTTAAAGAGCGAAACTGTTCGCGGAGAATTCGACAAGGCTTATCGCGCCTTCGCCAAGAGCGTGGATTTTCTCATGCCGGACCTGCGCCTTGAGCCCTACTTAAAAGATTTTAAATTCTTGGGCGCCGTCCGAGAAGGGGCGAAAAATCTTTATCGCGACGAACGCCTTAAGACCGAGGATTTGAGCGCGAAAGTCGAGGCCCTGATTCACGCTCATATCGCCGCCGAGGGAATCGAGCGTTTGCTTGAGCCGTTGACGATCAGCGCGCCGGATTTTGCCAGCGTGATGCGAGATAAGGGCGGCGCGAAAGCCCAAGCCGTGCATCTTGAATACGCCATTCGCGACACTCTGAGCGCGAAGGCTCCCCAAGATCCGGCGTTTTATGGGACGCTTCAAAAACGCCTTGAAGATGTCATCGCGGATCAGAAACGCGAGCGCAAAGACGAGGCCGAACTTCTCTTGTCTCTCATGAAGATCAAGGAAGACGAATCCCAAAAAGATGAGGCCGCTCGCGAACTCGGACTTGATGGCGGAAAAGAATTCGCTTTTTTTGGCCTCATTAACGGCCATGCAAAAAAAATTCCTCTCAAAAATAAAGAAGACCGCGCGGCTCTCGCCAAGGACATCATCCGGATCGTCGAGAATCTGGCCGTCGCCGAGTGGACGGAACGAGAAGACGTTCAAAAGGAAATGCGGCGCGAGATCAAGCGCCTGCTTCGGACAAAGGGCTGTGACGAAGAAGAGCTTCCTTCTTTGGCGCGGGAGATGATTGAGCTGGCCCAGCAATGGGTGAAAAGGTAAAATGCCCACGATCTGTCACAAAGGCCGGAAGCTCAAATACGAGATCCATTTAACCGCGCGGCGAAAGACGATAGCCCTCAAAGTTCACCGAAACGGCGATATCGACGTTCGCGCGCCCAAGTCCGTCAAAGCAACTCAACTGCGCCAATTTGTCGGCAAAAGAGCGGATTGGCTTTTGGATCGGCAGACTTACTTCGCCGACCTGGCGAGGAAATTTCCGCCCAAGGAATTTAAAAATGGGGAAACGTTCTCGGCGTTGGGACGAAATTACCGGCTTAAGATTGAACGCCGTCCGGGATTATCCCAGCCGGTTTGCCAGCCGTCAGGTCGCAGCCTCCAATTGCTCGTCAACGGTCATGCGGGAGAAGAACTTGAGCGCGATATCCAGAGTTCTCTCAAAGACTGGTATTCCAATTTGACCGAGAAAAAAGTGCGATCTGTCGTTTCTAAGCACGCCCGGGCTCTTTCTGTCGCGCCCAAGACTCTCAAAGTCGTCGAGCAAGAAAAGAGATGGGCCAGTTGCTCGAGAAATGGAGATATTCGCTGCAATTGGCGGCTCGCCATGATGCCGATTCCGGTTCTGGAGTATATCGTTGTGCATGAGCTGTGCCACCTTAGGACGCGCGATCATTCTCCTCGGTTTTGGCGCATCGTAAAGTCGGTGCTCCCGGACTATGAGAAGCGGCGTCACTGGCTGAAATTAAACGGCGGTCCCCTAGAGGGAATGTTCGGCGCTTAACGCGGACGCCTAGAGAGTTTGCCTGACGTTCCCCCCGAAAACTAGGCCAGGAGGAATTGGTTATCTGATGGTAAGATAGACCAAGGAGGCCAAAAATGGCGAGAAGAAAATATAGGGAAGAACAGATCGTAATGATTCTGAAGGAATCTGAGGCGGGAGCCAAGACAGAAGAACTCTGCCGGAAATATGGGGTGAGTCCCAATACATTTTACGCTTGGAGGAGGAAGTTTGCTGGGATGACAGTTCCAGACATCAGGAAACTGCGAAGTTTAGAAGAGGAGAATCTTAAGCTCAAGCGGAAGGTTGGGGAGCTGACGATGGATTTAGACGCGGCCAAGGAGCTTCTCTCAAAAAACTGGTAAGGCCCAAGGCCAAACGCGAAGCGGTGGAACACGCGGTTAAAGCCTTGGGCCTCTCTGAACGGCGGGCCTGTCGCTTGACGAGGCTGAGCCGAGCGAGTTGGCAGTATGAATCCGTGCCTGAGAGTCCTGAAAATGCGTCTCTGCGGGAAAAAATCCGAGAGATTGCGCTTCGGCGTCGGCGTTTTGGGATGCCACGGATATGGCGGATGCTCAAACGAGAGGGGTGGGAGGTTAATCATAAGCGCGTGGAACGCATCTACAACGAGGAAGGGCTGTCTTTACGGCTTAAAAGGCGCAAGAAGAGGGCGTCGGCGACGCGGTTGCCGCTGCCCAAGCCAACGGGGCCGGACCAAGCTTGGTCCATGGACTTTGTTTCAGATTGGTTGAGAAATGGGAGGAAGCTTAAGATGTTGACGATTGTGGATCAATTCACGCGGGAGTGTTTGGCGATAGAGGTAGGGTTGGGGATGACGGGCAAGGAAGTCTCTGAAGTGTTGGATCGTCTGCTTGAAGTGCGCGGGAAAGTGGAAAGCATCAGGGTTGATAACGGCCCGGAGTTTGCGGGCAATGCGATGGATGCTTGGGCCTATGAGCGCGGCATTAAGCTCGACTTTATTAATCCTGGAAAGCCTACGGAAAACGCCTTCATTGAGAGCTTCAATGGGCGGTTGAGAGAGGAGTGTCTCAACGACAATCAGTTCTTAACGCTGATCGAGGCTCAAACGATTATAGAGGCTTGGAGAAAAGATTACAACGAACAACGGCCGCACGGATCGCTTAACGGCTTAACGCCTAGAGAGTTTGCTCAACAACACTCGACAATGCTAAATAATATTAACCTCAAAAATAACCAATTCACCGTGGCCTAAAAATTGGGGGAACGTCACCCATTCTAATTATGCTCGACATCCCTATTTGTCGGAAATTTCATTTTGGAATTATCATAACTTGGGCTACGATAATTACATCCCTTATTATTTATATCAGCATGCTTCCATTTTTAACGGCGAAATGGAATAAATCTGGGCGGCCAAATGAAAATTCCAATAGTATGCAAATTGGGGGTGTCATAGGCTTAGCTATCGGGTTTGTTATTGGGCTAATTAGTATCACTTTAGTAGAGGTTTTTGGGCATTATTATTGGCCGGTAGGTGTGTTGTCCTGGGGGGCAATGGGTAGCGCTCTAGCAGGATTTATTGTGGGTGCCATTATTGGAAAAAATCGCTCTTGATCATTCGGTTTAACGCAGTCGGACTTCGCAATTTGGAGGCGCAGAGAATGTCGAAGATTGACAAGGGAGGTCTTTGAGATTTCAATGAACTCGCGGGCTTTTGAACTGCGCTTGACGAGGGAAATAGGGACAGCCCCCATTTCCACATGTTGAATGCGGAGTTCATTTCAACGGCAAATTCTCGTGGGTCTTACATATAGTTCTAGCCGCCAAGAGGGCTTTTCCCGTCGTATTATTACATATAGTTTAAATATAGTTTACATATTGACATGTCAGCGTCATTAAAGTATCCTATCATTATGGAATCCAATTCTTGGATCGCTCGCGCTCAAGACTTACTGCGCCGAAGCCTCGATCTATCGGTTCCCCATGAGCTCAATGAGCTGGATTGGAAGCGCGAGTTGAGTTCCAACAAGGAGCGCTTTACCGAGCACCTGTCGGCTTTTGCGAACCTTGACCAGGGCGGCTTTTTGGTTTTCGGGGTGACGCATGACGGCAAAAAAGCCGGGATTGACTCATCGGCCGTTAAAAACATCATTGAGAAGATAGGCAATGCCGCCAGGGACGGACTAGAACCGTCCTGCGCGATAGACCATTTCATAGAGAAAACCGAAACGCCGGGCAAGGTCCTGCTTTATATTCACATCCCCGGCTCAACGCAAAAGCCCGTGCGCCTGCGCGGGAAAAGCCTGGAGGTTTCATTTATCCGCAGCGCCGGACAAACCAGAAAAATGAACGAAAGCGAAATCCGCGCGGCGTTATTGCGCTCACGGACATTGCGGTTCGAGGAGCTGACCATCAATTCGACGGAATCTGCGGCAATTTTAGAGGACTTTGAGATCTCCGCGGTCTGCCAAAGGCTTAAAATCCCATTTTCAGGCGAACCCGAGCGGCGCGGTGAAATCATGGTCAATCGCAAATTCGCGGCAAAAACCGCGACAGGCCTCGCGCCAACTTATCTTGGCGTTCTCGTTACCGGCAAGGATTTCAGAAAATTGCCCGGAGCGGAACATTACGGAATTCGGCTGACAAGATACCGGGGGAATTCCAAATTGGAGGCCGAGCGCGATGAATTTTATTTTAAGGGTTTCGTCCATTCCTTGGACCAGCTGATTGATGACATTATGGGCCTTCTTCCCAAGAGCGAAGTCATCGAAAAAGCCACGCGCAGACAAGTCCCCGTCTATCCGGAGATCGCCCTGCGCGAATTGATCGCCAACGCCGTCATCCACCGAGACTACTCTCGCACCGACAGCTACGTCCAGGTGGAAATATTCGATGACAGAATCGAAATAACCAATCCCGGCTCTTTGTTGCCCGACATGGCCGTTGACCGACTCATCGATCAGCAGCCGCGAGCGCGCAACGAGATCCTGGCCGCCCTCATGCGCGAACTCGGTTTTTGCGAGGAGCGGGGCAGCGGAATAGATAAAGCGGCATCTTCCCTTGAGCTCTACGGCCTTCCGGCCGTTCATTTCATCAACAATCCCGATTATTTTCGCGCTATTCTTTACGCGCCCAAGCCCTATAAAGCCATGGACAACGAGGAGAGACTGAGGACCGCTTACCAGCATGTTTGCCTGCACTATGTCGCGGGGCAAAAGGTGACCAATGCTTCATTAAGAGCTCGCCTAAAACTCTCCGGAAACCAGTCGCAACTGGTTTCCGCGCTGATCCGCAAGGCGATCGACGCTAATTTAATCAAGATCGCCAATCCGGGAGCGTCTCCGCGCTATATTCATTATGTTCCCTATTGGGCATAAATGAGAAAGCATAAGTTAATATCCGTTGTCGAGAAACCGCGATGAAAAGCCTCAAGGCGTTTATTCGCATCAAACAGCTCTCAACTTCTACGACCTCTCTGATGAGGAGCCTTGGAGCGGTGAATTTGCAGAGCGCGCTCGAGGCCGTGGTCTGCCTGGGAAGCGACCAGGCGGTTGATGAGGTCGGCCGCTGTAGTGAAGAGGGTCTTAAATTCCCTCTGACAAGCGGCGAGGCCGATGGCCGTGGCAAGATGGGATTTGCTCAAGCCGCCGGGACCGAGAAAGATGAGATGCTGGTTTTGTTCTATAAAATCGAGGTTGAGAGTTTGAAATCCCGAAATTCTCTCCTGAAAGAGTGAGGCATCTCCCCGCCAGATCGCCCCATTTCTCAACAGAAATCGCCTAGTTGAAGCCGCTAAAAAAGACCCCCGCTGGCGCTATATCAAACGCCGAACCTAGTCTAAGCCGCTTCTGGAATGTGCGGAAATGACCGGCTCAAACGATTAATAAGTGTAGGGATATCAAACGAGCAGGCTGGCAGCCAGCCGACATAAATCGGGGGAGAATGCTCCCCACCTGCCGTAATCCCGGCCATAAAAAGGGGGAAAGCGAATGTCAAATGAGGTCGCGACATCAGCCGCAGCCGCCTGGTTTCAGAGGCGATTCGCCTCTTCGCCAAGGAAGTCGCCGATGGCAAATTCGAGTTCAGGGGGTGACCAACCCCCGCTTCTGTCGTCGTTTCTGTTGTTACAGAAGCGAAGGAGAAATGGTCCATCCATGAATTCGACTGATTTTCGCTGCCATTCTTGGTCCGCCTCTTTGTCCCGAACGGGGACAAATCCTCCTGACCACACCCCCACAACCACATTAAAAATTGTGGTTAAGCATGGTGGTGTGGTCAGGAGGTCGGCGGGTTTGGGGCAGCAAAGAGAGAGAAGAGGATGGGAAGTAAAGTGATCAAGGTCAGGATTATGAGAGAGGACTATGAGGTTGGTATTGAGATCAGAAGAGCGGGGTTGAGCGTGATGATGGCATTAGAAAGATGGGGAATTAATGGAAAAATCGGCAAAGAGGGAACATTTTTTGACCGTTTGGAGTAAATAATAGTATGGGTATCCTGAGGAAGGGCGAGAACTGGTATATCGATTATTACCGCGGCAATCGCCGCAAACGGGAGAAGATCGGCCCGTCCAAAAGCCTGGCACGGGAAGTCCTTCTCAAGCGCCAAAGCGAAATTGCCGAAGGCAAGTATTTCCCCGAACGGGTCAAGAGTTCCATTTCTTTTACGCGGGCCGTGGAAAAATATTGGAGATTGGAGGGGCAGTATCTTCAAGCAAACGGCATCCACGCGGTTTTTAAAAGTTTGGAGTCAAGGTTTTGCGATAAAAAACTCGCGGAGGTATCGACCGCTGATTTACAGGAGTTTTACAATGAGAAAGCCGGGGCGACAAGCGCTTCGACCGCCAACCGCATCCTGGCGTTTCTTTCGCCTGTTTTTAACCGCGCCAAGGAATGGGGGGACTACTTCGGCGAAAACCCAGTAGAAAAAGTTCGCCGCAGAAAGCCAAACAACCATCGCCTGCGCTTCTTAAGCGAAGCGGAGATTAAGCAACTCCTGAACGCGGCCGAGAGCCGAATCCGCCCGATTTTAACGTGCGCTATCCTCACCGGGATGAGGAAAGGGGAAATTTTGGGATTGCGTTGGGAGAACCTGGATTTGGAACATGACACAATCTTTATTCTCCAGTCGAAATCGGGCAAGCCCAGGGAAATTCCAATCGGCAAAAAACTCAAGGAGGTTTTTTTAGCCTTAAATCCCAGACCCGCAGGCTCTGTTTTCAATATGCCGGAGATCACATTGCGGCGGCAATTTGCCCGTGCATTGAAAAATGGTAAAATACAAGAGTTCAGATTCCATGATTTACGACATACATTCGCGAGCCATTTTGTCATGAGAACGGGCGATTTGCCGTCTTTGCAAAAGATACTGGGCCATTCTTCGCCTCAAATGACCCAGCGCTACGCTCATTTGGCCAAGGAGCATTTGGCCGCGAAGATGGATAAATTCGATGCGTTAATGCCTATTGAATCAGCGGATTTGCCCCAGGATGGACACTTTTTGGACACCAAGCTTAAAATTGAATCTCAAAAAGTTTTAAAAAATACTTATAATTAAATGATTTTGGGCGTGTAGCTCAGCTGGGAGAGCGCCTCGTTCGCAACGAGGAGGTCGCAGGTTCGATCCCTGTCACGTCCACCATTTTAGCCTGTTGCGCCTACGCTTTCTAGTATCGCCGAGACAAACGCCGATTCTGGCCGTGCGCCGTCAAATCCGCCCGCTTCGTTAATGATGATTTTTGGAACACCAGAAACTCCGAATTTCATCGAGAGTTCCGGAAATTCCTCGGCTTCAACCATGTCGGCGGTGATGTTGGGAAAGGCAAGGGCTAATTTGTGGGCTGTACGCACCGCCGAGGGACAATAGGGGCAATGCGGAGTGACAAAAACTTGGATATGGATTGGCGCTTTGAGATTAGCCAAGTTTTTCTTCGTTTGTTCCGAGATATCCGTTGTCCCAAAAGAGGCCTCCTTGATCGCTTCGAGTAAAGAGGCAAACTCATATCCACCCGGAAGCCCGTAGAATCTAACACGGTTTCCCGCGGCCCCTTCTAAAACCAAGGCCGGCGCCTTATCGATTCCATATTCCTTGGCTTTTTCCTCTTCCGTAACGCGGTTGTGAACCTCGAGTTTTACACGCGAAGACAGAGAAACAAGTTCCCGAAGTAGCGATTCCACGATTTCGCAAGTTGGACAATCAAGGTTTTGTTTAAAGAAAATAAGCTTAACATCGCTGGGCAAGACCTCCAACCTGCGTTTGATTTCGCCGCGGACTTCTTCGTTAAGTAGTTCCATAAACCCCTCCTGCTTTTTGGATGCTCCAAAAGCAAAAAAGATTCAGGGTTTAGCGGTAGGGTCTTAAGCCTTGGGATGCCAAGGTCCAGGCGGTCATTTTATAGAGAAGCCGAGCCCCGACATTGGCGTCCCACTCGCCATTTTGGGAGTTATCTCCGGGAGAAACCTCGTTGAGATCAAAGCCAACGATTTTACGCCCACTTTTGACGGTTTGAGAAATCAAATAGACGGCTTGCTCAAAATCAAGACCCCCGGGAACCGGCGTGCCGGTGTTAGGGCAGAGTTTGGGATCGAGCGCGTCAATGTCAAAGGTAATCCAAATTTTTTCCGGAAGTTGAGAAATAATGCGGGAAACAATTCCCATCCACGGCTCGCCGGAGAAAAGAGAAGATTTTATCTGTGAGTCGTAAAAGACGGAAACCTGTCCGCTTTTCTCTCGCGCATAAGCGGCCTCTTCCTCGCAGAAATCTCGGATGCCGACCTGAACGAGGCGGGAGACCGGAATATTTTCCAAGACGTTATAGAGAATGGAAGCGTGAGAATGGGTAAAACCTTCATATGCGCGTCTTAAATCATGGTGGGCGTCGAAATGGAGTATCCCAAGACCGGGAAATTTTTCGCAGGCCGCCTTCATCGCCCCATAAGGAGTTGAATGGTCGCCGCCGATAACCGCGAGAATTTTTTTTGCCTCCAGAATTCTTCGCGATTCTTTATAAACTTCTGCGTTTAGTCTCTCGCTTAAGGAGTTGACGAGCTTTAGAGATTGCTCAAGGGCTTTATTCTTTGAGGTTTTACCGGCGGAAGCTACGACCTTTTGAGCGGCTACTCGGGCCGTCTTATTCCAGTCCTTGATTTTTTTTGATTCCGGAAGGCAAAAAAGCCCCGGCTCATATGGGTTTAAGACCTCTCCATCAAATAGATCGACTTGATAGCTGGCTTGGAAAATAGCGGAGGGGGCTTTGGCGGTTCCTCCGCCGTAGGACGTGGTCGCTTCCCAAGGGATAGGCAGATAAATCAGAGATGAGTTTGATTCCTCGAAAGGAAGGCCGAAAATTCCCGAGCCCTCGGCCGCCGCCGAGTTTGGATCAAAACTCTTCTCCATGAATCTGGCTTATTTCGTGGAAACCAAGGTTTTCTCTTGCGCCTCTTTGAGAACGTGGTTGAAGTTCTTGGCGGAACGGGCTTTCCAAGAACCTTTGTGATATGCGTAAGAAGCGAGAAGAGGAAGCGCCAGCGTCGCTTCGGAATAAACCATCTGCTCGTAAACGGTGTCTACCTTGCCCCAAGAGCAGGCTTCTCGCAATGTCGAGCCGGAAAGAGCGCCGTCTCTTTCATCGGCGACCGTAATTTGAACCGCGTATTTGTGCATCTTGGGATCAAGCCCCAGCATTTCAACTCCGACAGTGACGTCTTGCGCGAAATTCTTGGGGACGCCTCCGCCGATCATCAGTAGCCCGGTGTCTTTAGAAGCCAGTTTGACCTTGACGAGTTCGACAAAGTCCTTGGCGGAATCAATGGAGACATGTTCTTCCGGGTTATGCCATTGATGGTGCAAGAGGCCAAAGCCTGCGGAACAGTCGGAGAACGCGGGGACAAATATCGGCACGCCTTTTTTATAGGCGGATAAAATCACCGATTCTTTGATCTTGCCTTTGGTCATCAAATATTTTCCCATCTCGACAATAAATTCGCGGGAAGAGTAAGGACGGGGCGGGAGTTTGTCCGCGATTTCCGCGCTGGCGTTGTCGGTGTCGCCCAAGGCATCTTCATCGATAAAAGTGTCATAGATGCGGTCGACCCTAGCCGCGCGCAAGGCGTGGTCGTCAACCCATTTGGTGCCCTTGTAATGCTTGTTTCCAAGGGCTTCAAAGAAGTCTTGATCCACGATATTGGCGCCGGTCGAAACGATGGCGTCTACCATGTTGTTTTCGACCATGTCCCAGACGATTTTTTTAAGTCCCGCGGAAAACAAGGACCCCGCCAAGCAGAGAATGATGGAGGTGTCTTTGTCTGCGAGCATCCGGTCATAGATTTCGGAAGCTCGCGCGAGATCTCGGGCCGAAAAGGCCATTTTGCTCATCGCTTCAATGAGCGGAACCGCATTGAATTTGGTGATATCAATATGCTCTATCGGTTCTTTTAGAAACGCGCTTTTGTTTATTTTTTTAACCATTATGGCCTCCTTCATACTTTTGTCTTTGCCGTTAATTTTATAACATTTACTAGGCACAATAAAATAGTTTTTTAGACAAAAAAATGTCAGCCATCTCCGAAATCGAGAAAGACGAGAAGAATCTCTACATTTCTTGGCAAGATGGCCATAAAAGCCAATATGCCTTTCGCTATTTAAGAGAGAATTGCCCCTGCGCCATGTGCCGGGATGAATTCACCGGAGAGAAGATTTTGGATGTTTCGACGATTCCGCTGGATCTCTCTTGCCAGAGAGAAAGCGTTGTCGGCCATTATGCGTTGGCTTTTTCTTTTTCCGATGGACATGGAGCGGGAATTTATACTTTTGAATACCTAAGAGAAATCTGTCCGTGCCCGGATTGCGCTTCAAACTCCTCAAACAATAGGACCGCCTATGCCTAAGTGGAAAACGATTATAGAGCCTTTCCGAATTAAGATGGTCGAACCGTTGGGCTTTACCACGGAAAAAGAGCGTTCTGATTTATTAAAGAAAGCCCATTATAATCTCTTTCAGATTCCCGCTGATAAGGTTTTAATTGATCTGTTGACCGATTCTGGGACTTCGGCGATGTCCTCTGAGCAATGGGCGTGCCTTATGCGAGGAGATGAGTCATATGCCGGCGCTCGCAGTTGGTATGTTTTTGAAAAAGCGGTTAAAGATTTGACCGGCTATCGCTATGTGTTGCCCGCCCATCAAGGCCGGGCGGCGGAGAGAATTTTTATGTCGGTTTCCTGCGGTCCTGGGAAAACGGTTATCGCCAACACCCATTTTGATACTACCCGGGCCAATGTGGAGGCCGCCGGAAGCGTCGCTTTGGATTTGCCCGTGAAAGAGGCGTTTAATTTTTCTTCCGCTGCGCCGTTTAAGGGGAATATCGATATCGCCGCCTTGAAAAAATCCATATCGGAAATCGGGGCTCGAAATATCCCGATGATTATTATGACCGTGACCAATAATTCTTTGGGGGGGCAGCCCGTCTCTTTGTCTAATTTGAAAGAGGCCTCAAAGGTCGCCCGTCAAAATAAAATTCCTCTGATTATCGACGCCGCGCGTTTTGCCGAAAACGCTTTTCTTATTAAACTTCGAGAGCGCGAGCAATCTCATCGCTCGGTCATTCAAATCGCGCGCGAGATGTTTTCCTTGGCTGATGGATGTTTAATGAGCGCCAAAAAAGACGCCTTTGCCAATATGGGCGGCTTCCTGGCTTTTAATGATTCAGGGTGGCTTAAGAAAGCCAAAGAGCTTCTGATTTTAGGAGAAGGCTTCCCAACCTATGGAGGATTAGCCGGACGAGATCTTGAGGCCATCGCTCAGGGCCTTAAAGAAATCGTGGACGAAAATTATCTTTCTTACCGCGCGCGTTCGGTGGCGTATTTGGCGGAAGGCCTTAAAAAACACAAGGTGCCGATTATTAATCCGCCTGGCGGGCACGCGATCTATGTGGATGCAAAACATTTTTTGCCGCATATTTTGCCTCATCAATTTCCGGCTCAAGCCTTGGTTTGCGAACTCTATGGGGTTGCGGGGATTCGATCGGTTGAGGTGGGTTCCTTGATGTTTGGGCGCGGAAAAGGCCGGGATTTTGAGCCTGCAAAAATGGAACTGGTGCGTTTGGCTCTCCCGAGGCGCGTCTACACTCAAAGCCATGTCGATTTCATTATCGAGGTTTTTGGTTTTATCGCGAGTCGCAAAAAGTTCATCGAAGGGCTTGAGATTATTGAGGAACCCAAGACCTTGCGCCATTTCACGGCCAAACTCAAACCTGTGAGGGTTGGAGGCTTTCGGTGAGTAAGGGCGTTATTTTTCTCGTCACGCAAGACATGACTCTCGTCGGCGAGTTGGAAACCTATCTTAAAAATTACGATTATTCTTTGACGGCCTTTAATTCCGCGGCTGACGCCATTATCCGTATGGGAGCGCCTGATATCGCGGCCTTGGTTTTAGATTATGAGCGCATCGCTATTCCGGAAAGGCAAGCCCTTTTTAACGCCTATAAGTTTCGCGGGCGCTTTCCGCTTTTCCTTCTTCAAACTTTGGCGAGTTTTTCTCCCGTCCAATCCGTTCCAGTTCGAGCTCTTCCCTGGCCGCCTCCCAGCGGCTTTGCCGATCAACTGCGCTCGGTTGAGCGTCCGGTCGTTTTTCTAGCCGATGAGGCTTTTTTTACTAGTCATGCCCTTCCCATCGCCTTTAGGCAATCGGGAATCATCGTTGAAGAGCGCCCCAATGCGCAGAATCTCGAGAAATTTCTTTTGGAAAGAACGGTTCCCCCAAGCGATATTTCGGATGCCGGGAAAACCTTTTGGAAACAGGTTTCTCAGGTCTCTAAGCCTGAACCGGCTTCTTTCGGGGCGGGAAGAAAATGCCAGGTCATTGTCTCTTTTCCGGGACTTTGGCCGGAGGTCGTCAGTTTTGATGCGGCCTTAAGAAAAGTCGTCAATAATTGCGTTTGCTATTATATTTCAAGCATCGATCGCGTGCGCTGGATGTCCAATCGCCTAAGAGAGAACGCTCCCGTAGAACTTTTACGCGAGGAGTCGGCTTTGATTCCAAAGCTCTTAACCGAAGCCTCTCAAATTGCCGATTCCGCTCAAAGGGGCAAGGAAAGAATACTATTCCTAGACAATTACAAGCCTACTTTGGACGCGCTGTCTCAAGCCCTGCGCGTGGCTGGTTACGATGTGGTTACGACGATGGACGCGGAGGAAGCCTTGCGCCGGGCCCAGATTAAAGGGAGTTTCCATCTAGCCGTCGTTGGCGCCGCCTTGGCCTATACCCGGCATACGGGACTAGAAATCGCTCAAAAATTAAGAGAGCACGATCCGGATCTGAGAATTATTTTCATGGTGGACCGCTATCCTTTGACTGCCGCGCTTCAAGGGGTGAGCCAATCCGTCGAGTTGGGCTTAGACGACGCTTTGCTTAAACCAGTGGACTCCTCCCGCCTTATTTTTTCCGTTCGCCGGGCTCTTGAGCGCAGGTTCCTGATCCTTGAAAACGCGCGCCTTTTGAAGGAAGTGCAGGAGTCCAATAGGCAACTTGAACAAATCAACGGGTTTCAAAAAAAGTTCTTCGCGATGGTCGCCCACGACGTCAAAAATCCACTGACCGCGATATTGGGCTATTCGGAAATATTGGGAATGGGCTTGAAAAATTCCCCCAAAGAGCTCGAATATTCCTCCCACATTAATTCTGCGGCACAAACCTTAAATCTTCTGATTTCAGACTTGGTTGATTTAGCGGCTATTGAATCCGGGAAATTGCGGGTCAATTTAGGCGATCTAAATCTCTCCGAAGTCATAAAAGATGTCAGTTCCCGCATTCAGATTGTCGCTCATCAGAGAAAAATTCGTTTTGAAGTTCAGGTCCCGCCTCAACTGCCGATGTTAAGAGGCGATCCCCATCGCATTGGACAAGTCATCCAGAATCTTTGCACTAATGCCGTGCAATACACGAAAGAAGGAGGTCTGGTCCAGGTCAAGGTGGATATGGGACCTCAGATGCTGACCGTTGGCGTGCGCGATTCCGGCATCGGAATTTCAAAGGAAGATTTGCCAAGAGTCTTTGAGCGCTTCTTTCAATCCCAGCAGGCCCAGGCGATGAGAAAGGCGGGATTTGGTCTGGGACTTAAGATTGCGCGAGAAATTGTTCAACTTCACGGCGGCGAAATGGGGGTTGAATCAGAATTGGGAAAGGGCTCGCGCTTTTTCTTTACGATTCCTATCCCGCAAAAAAACCAAGCGCCGTCAACTCCAATAAACCCCGCGCCCCAGCCAGTTTCTCCGCCTAAATAAATTCAAGCGGCGTTGGGAATAATTCCCTGCGCCAAGAGCTTGGTCTCTTCTTGGGAAACAGCGACGGATTCATTTTCCGCCAGATAAAGGTTGAGGCCTAAAAAGCCGTTTAACTCAAGCAGCGGCGCCAAGGCTCTTTGCGGGTTTTGGCTCATCCAGAGAAATTCTTTTCCCTCGGGAGCGGTCAAATGATGAGAAGAAATGAAAGCGGCTACCGAGTCGGAAGAGGGAAACACCGGAACCCGAAATTCCCCCGGGGATTTCTGCTCCGCCCATAGAAGAAAATCATTTGATTTTCGGAATGTGGAAAGGCCGTCCTTGATGGGTTCGCCTAAGGTCAAAAGATAGACCTCTGACGAAAGAAATTCTCGGTAAAGAGCCGCCCTAAACTGATGCGGGTGCTGCGACTCCTGGCTGATGAGGTGTTCTAATATTTCTAGCATAATCTTAACATAGCTCCGGGATCGCTTTTTGTCAAGGCCCAGAATTACCCATGTCTCTTTTTTTCAAAGGCGGTATCTTAAAGACAAACGGGAATAAGAAGTTCGGGAAAACCGATTGGAATTATTGGACAGGGCTATAGAGAAACTAGTATATTGACGGCGTGGGAAGCCGCTTAAAAGCCCAAATTAGGGCATCTGAAAATACCGCTTTAAAACAAAGGGCGAAATTTGTGTCCAGCGGCGTCGCCGCCTA